>NZ_JBKIWN010000017.1:0-233026 GCF_058146165.1 Streptomyces sp. AM25
TCCTTCGTACTCACCCTCTCGGGCTTTCCTCCGGGCGCTTCCCTTCGGTGTTTCCAACCTTACCAGATCCGTTTTCCGTTCCGTTTCCGGTTCGGAATTTCGTTTCCGGCCCCCTGCTGGAGCGGGGTCTTTCTCGCCCTTCGGCGTGATCACTACTTTACCGGATTTCCCCCGCGACTCCTAATCGGAGTCCGAAACAGAATTCGGACACGCCGAAATCCATCCCGATCAAGGGCCGTACAAGTGGTGATCGCCGCCGATGCGGCTCGAACCGCCACCCGGCCTCCTCGCGGACGCCGTGGCAACTCGAAGAACTCTACACGAGGTTCAGGGGTGCTTGCGCCGCCCCTTCCGCTTGCGGCGGTCATGGCGGGCGCAGGCCTCTTCGTACTCCCTGCGGTGCAGCCGCTCCCCGGGCGCCTCGACGAGGCAGCGGACGGCGTAGGCGAGCAGCGTGCCCACGAAGCCGATCAGCAGGAGGTTCTGCATCGACCGCTCGGCCGCGGCGTCCGCCGCTCGGTCCCGGCGTCGGACGAAGTCCTCCCAGGTGCGGCGGAAGGCGAGCGCGCTGCAGACCGCGAAACCGACCACGACCAGCACGTTCACCAGGCTGCCGACCTTGGCGATCGTCAGCCCTTCGTAGCCGAAGCGCAGGACGAACGCGCCTGCCGCCGCTGCGAGCAGTGCGCCGAGGCCCACGCCCGCGCGCCGCAGGGCATAGCCGCCGTCGTGGTGCAGCCAGGTCGTGCCGAAGAACCGGATCGGCTCGGGACGGGGGCCGTCCGCTGCCGTGTGCTCGCCGCTCATGGCTCGATTATCCCGGTCCGTCCCGTTCTCATCCCGGCTCATCCCGAGCAGCGGTCCGCCACGAGCCCGCTGCTGCCCGTCTTCACGTACGCGTCGGAGACGAACTGGCCGGAGCCGATGTTGTCCCAGACGTTCGAGGTGCCGCAGGGGCCGGAGACGGTCTCGCCGTAGGTCTGGCAGCGGATCGGGATCCGGGAGCCCTGCGGGAGGACCTTCACGAGCTCACTGTCGGTGCTCGGACCGCGGCGGACGTTGACCTGGTAGCCGGGTGCGATCGGGTAGGTGTCGGCCATCGCGGCTCTCCCCCGTGAGAGTGCTCAGGGCTCCGGCGACGCACGGGATGCGTCCGGGGCGCCTGATGCACGTGAGATGTATGTAGACATATGTAAATGCAACGGCAGGCTACAACCCGCCGCACGCGCTCCCGGGTCTGGCGGGTGTCATCGATTAGGCTCGCGCCGCCGTCTACGGCCGAACAACACGGGGGTGGGGGCCATGCGCCCGGAAGCGGACGATCCCGAGTACGCGGGTCGGTACCGCCTGGAGAGCCGGCTCGGCTCCGGGGGCATGGGAGTGGTGCACCTGGCCCGTTCCGCTTCGGGGCGGCGCCTCGCGGTGAAGGTGGTGCACGCCGAGTACGCGGTGGATCCCGAGTTCAGGGCGCGCTTCCGGCAGGAGGTCGCGGCGGCACGGCGGGTGAGCGGGGCGTTCACGGCGTCGGTGGTGGATGCGGACCCGGACAGCGAGCGGCCCTGGATGGCCACGGTCTTCATCCCCGGTCCCACGCTGGCCCACCGGGTGAAGCGGAACGGTCCCCTTGCCCACGGCGAACTGCGGCGTCTGGCGGCCGGTCTGGCGGAGGCGCTGCGGGACATCCACCGTGCGGGGGTGGTGCACCGCGATCTCAAGCCGAGCAATGTGCTGCTCGCGGAGGACGGGCCCAAGGTCATCGACTTCGGTATTTCGCGTCCGTACGACAGCGAACTGCGCACCGAGACGGGGAAGCTGATCGGTACGCCGCCCTTCATGGCGCCCGAGCAGTTCCAGCGGCCGCGTGAGGTCGGGCCTGCGGCGGATGTGTTCGCGCTGGCGTCGCTGCTGGTGTTCGCGGCGACGGGGCGGGGGCCGTTCGAGTCGGACAGCCCGTACATCGTCGCGTACCAGGTCGTGCACGACGATCCCGATCTGACCGGCGTGCCCGACGATCTCGTGCCGCTGATCCGCGACTGTCTGGCCAAGGAACCGGCGGAGCGGCCGACGCCGGACGTGCTGATGGCCCGGCTGTCCCGTCCGGTGGCGGAGGAGGAGGCGGCGCCCGCGCCCGTACCCGTTCCGGTCGTGGTGGAGCCCGTGCCCGTTCCTGCGCCCGAGCCCTCCGGCGTGCCCCGCCGGTTGCCCCGCGGGCGGTGGCTCACGGTCGCTGCCGTGGCCATCGTGGCGCTCACCGCCAGCGGCACGTGGCTGCTGAGCGAAGAGATAGACAAACTTGACGAGTCTCAACGCCCGCAGCAGTCGCAGCCGCACGCGGCCGGCTCCTCGTGGCAGCCCTGGGAGACGATCGTCCCGGACGGCGGCGCTGCGCAGGACGGTGAGGTGCGCACCGGGTTCTGTACCTATGGGGACGGTGCGCTGTACTGCTCGGCGCGGGGTGTGCACGCTGCGCGGGTGGACGTCACGGGCGGCAAGGTGGCCTGGCGGCGGGGGGCCGTCGCCACGCTGCCGGGCCGGGGTGCGCCGAGTGCGCCGCATGTGTCCGGCGGTCTGGTGCATGCGCTGTCGCCGGACAAGCGGGAGCTGTCCGCGCTCGATCCCCGGACCGGTGAGCCGCGTTGGACGCGTGACGTGTCCGCGTACGGGGGCCGGATCTTCTATGCGGGCGACACGGTGCTGCTGGTCGGTGCGGGCGGTACGGTCACGGCGGTCGACGGTGCGACGAACAAGGAGCGGTGGAGCCACGGGCTTCCCGACGGCATCAAGCCCGTCTTCTCCTTCTACGGGAACGGACCCGCGTACGCGGTGGCCCCGGCACCGGACGGCCGGCGCACCCGGGTCGTGGCCGTCGATCCGGTGACCGGCCGGACGCTGTGGGACTGGTCGGGCAGAGGCAATCTGTCGACCGTGGGCACGGGTCCTGAGGATGCGGTGTTCTTCACCGAGAACGACACCGAGCAGCGCATCACGTCCGTCGTGCGTTACGAGCCGGGCGGATCGCGGGAGGTACGGGTGCCTCTGACCGCACGGTTGCAGGTATCGAGTGCCGTGGCACAGGGCGATCAGGTGTATCTGCTGTCTGCGGACGGCGGGTTGACGGCCGTCGGGACGGAGCAGGCGGGCGGGAGCAGACAGTGGGGGCGGTTGTGGCGGCTGGAGACATCCGTCTCCAATGCGTCGCAATTGGTGACTGCGGACAACAACCGTCTGTACTTCTCGGCCGCGGACGGGCGGCTGCTGGCCGTGGACAGCGGCGAGGGTGCACTGCTGGGTCAGACGGGGCCGCGCCCGGGTCGGGCGGCCGGGGGTCTGGTGGACATGGTGCCGGCGCCGGTGGTGGCGGAGGGGAAGGTGTTCGGGACGGCGCCGGACGGGACCGTGTTCGCGGTGGACGGGCTCGATCCGGCGGGGTGGCGGTGACGGGGCCCGTCACCGCCACCGGCCTCAGTTCTCCAGCCGGCTGATGTCCCGGACCGCGCCCTTGTCGGCGCTCGTGGCCATCGCCGCGTAGGCGCGCAGGGCCTGCGAGACCTTGCGGTCGCGGGCCTTCGGCGCGTACCGGCCGCCGAGCGCCTCCCGGCGGGCCGCCAGTTCCTCGTCGCTCACGAGGAGTTCGACCGAGCGGGCCGGGATGTCGATGCGGATCCGGTCGCCGTCCTCGACGAGGGCGATCGTGCCGCCCGAGGCCGCCTCGGGCGAGGCGTGGCCGATCGACAGGCCCGATGTGCCGCCGGAGAAGCGGCCGTCGGTGATGAGGGCGCACTTGGCGCCCAGGCCGCGGCCCTTGAGGAAGGAGGTGGGGTAGAGCATCTCCTGCATGCCGGGGCCGCCCTTGGGGCCCTCGTAGCGGACGACGACGACGTCGCCTTCCTTGACGCGCTTGGTGAGGATGGCGTCGACCGCCTCCTCCTGGGACTCGACCACGACGGCCGGGCCCTCGAACGTCCAGATCGACTCGTCGACGCCGGCCGTCTTCACGACGCAGCCGTCGACGGCGAGGTTGCCGTGGAGGACGGCCAGGCCGCCGTCGGCGGAGTACGCGTGGGCGGTGTCGCGGATGCAGCCGCCGGCGGCGTCGAGGTCGAGGGTCTGCCAGCGCTCGGACTGGGAGAAGGCCTCTGCCGAGCGGACGCAGCCGGGTGCGGCGTGGAAGAGCTCGACGGCCTCCGTGCTCGGCGAACCGCCGCGCACGTCCCAGCGCTTGAGCCACTCGGCGAGCGAGTCGGCGTGGACGCTGTGGACCTCTTCGTGGAGGTGCCCGGCGCGCTGGAGCTCGCCGAGGATGGCGGGGATGCCGCCGGCCCGGTGGACGTCCTCCATGTGGTACGAGCCGTTGGGGGCGACCTTGCAGACGCAGGGGACGCGGCGCGAGACGGCGTCGATGTGCGGCATGCCGAAGTCGAGCCCGGCCTCCTGGGCGGCGGCCAGCAGGTGCAGGACGGTGTTGGTGGAGCCGCCCATGGCCACGTCGAGGGCCATGGCGTTCTCGAAGGCGGCGCGGGAGGCGACGGAGCGCGGGAGGACGGTGGCGTCGTCCTGCTCGTACCAGCGCTTGGTGATCTCGACGACGGTGCGGCCGGCGGCCTCGTAGAGGTCCTTGCGGGCGGTGTGGGTGGCGAGCGTCGAGCCGTTGCCCGGGAGGGCCAGGCCGAGGGCCTCGACGAGGCAGTTCATGGAGTTGGCGGTGAACATGCCGGAACAGGAGCCGCAGGTCGGGCAGGCGGCCTCCTCGATGCGGGCCAGGTCCTCGTCGGAGACGCTCTCGGAGACGGCCTCGGACATGGCGCTGATCAGGTCGAGGTTGGTGCGGACGGTGCCGTCGACCAGGGTCGTCTTGCCGGCCTCCATCGGGCCGCCGGAGACGAAGACGGTGGGGATGTTGAGCCGCAGGGCGGCCATCAGCATGCCGGGCGTGATCTTGTCGCAGTTGGAGATGCAGATCAGCGCGTCGGCGCAGTGCGCCTCGGTCATGTACTCGACGGAGTCGGCGATCAGGTCGCGGGAGGGCAGCGAGTAGAGCATGCCGCCGTGGCCCATGGCGATGCCGTCGTCGACGGCGATGGTGTTGAACTCGCGGGGCACGCCGCCCGCCGCCTTGATCGCGTCGGAGACGATCCGGCCGACGGGCTGGAGGTGGGTGTGGCCGGGGACGAACTCGGTGAAGCTGTTCGCCACCGCGACGATCGGCTTGCCGAAGTCCTCGCGCGCTACGCCGGCTGCCCGCAGAAGGGCTCGGGCGCCCGCCATGTTGCGGCCGTGTGTGACGGTACGGGACCTCAGCTCGGGCATTGTGCTGCTCCACTCCTCGTCGCAGTCCTGCTCTCCCGAGCCTACGCCCGGGATCCGGGATCCGGACAGGATCGCCGGAATGTGAGACGGGGGCCGGCGTTCACTCCCCCGCGAGGTGCCGCTGCACGGCCGGCGCGAGCATGGCGACGACCTGCTCGAAGTCCGCGGACGCCAGAGGTTCGATCCTGATGACGTGGCGCAGCAGTGCGGCCCCGACCAGCTGGGACGCGGCCAGCTCCGCCCGCAGCCGGGCGTCCGGGACGTCCAGGCCGTCCGCGATCCGGGCCATCAGCCGGGTGCTGAGCAGGTCGCGGAAGATCGCGGCGGCGGTCTCATTGGCGATGGCCGACCGGACGACGGCGAGCAGCGGCGCGCGGCTGACGGGGTTGTCCCACACGCCGAGGAAGAAGCGCGTCAGCCGCTCCCCGATCTCGTCCCGGCCGCCCGCCAGGACGATGTCCGGGGCTTCGAGCACGGGTGCGGCGACCACTTCCACGGCGGCCGCGAAGACCTGTTCCTTGGGGCCGAAGTAGTGGTGGACGAGGGCGGGGTCGACGCCTGCGCCGCGGGCGATGCCGCGGATGGAGGCCTTGTCGTAGCCGTGCTCGGCGAACTCGGCGCGGGCCGCGGCGACGATGCGCTCGCGGGCGCCGGGGCCGCCGTCCGCGTCGGCGCGGGCGGGGCGGCCGCGTCTGCGCGGGGCCGGGGTGCCGGGGGTCTCGGTCACGGCCGGGGCACGCCCGTCGGGGAGGCCAGGTGGAGGCGGGTGTAGGCGAGGGCCTCGGCGAGGTCGGCCTCGCGCTCGGCCGCGGACATGGCGCGGCGGGTGTTGACCTCGATGACGATGTGGCCGTCGAAGCCGCTGACGGCCAGCCGTTCCAGGAGTTCGGCGCAGGGCTGCTTGCCGCGGCCGGGGACGAGGTGTTCGTCCTTGGCGGAGCCGTTGCCGTCGGCGAGGTGGATGTGGGCCAGGCGGTCGCCCATGCGGTCGATCATCTGGAGGGCGTCGGTCCGGGCGGTCGAGGTGTGCGAGAGGTCGACGGTGAAGTGCCGGTAGTCGTCCTTGGTGACGTCCCAGTCGGGCGCGTAGGCGAGCATTTCGCGGTCGCGGTAGCGCCAGGGGTACATGTTCTCCACGGCGAACCGGACGTCGGTCTCGTCGGCCATGCGCCAGATGCCGCGCACGAAGTCGCGCGCGTAGGACCGCTGCCAGCGGAACGGCGGGTGGACGACGACCGTGCTCGCGCCGAGCTTCTCGGCGGCCGTGCGGGCGCGCTGCAGCTTGACCCAGGGATCGGTCGACCACACGCGTTGGGTGATCAGCAGACAGGGGGCGTGAACGGCCAGGATGGGCACCTGGTGGTAGTCCGACAGCCGGCGCAGGGCGTCGATGTCCTGGCTGACGGGGTCGGTCCACACCATGACCTCGACGCCGTCGTAGCCGAGGCGGGCGGCGATCTCGAAGGCCGTCGCCGTCGACTCCGGGTAGACCGAAGCCGTGGACAGCGCGACCTTCGCATCCGGAATGCGCACCACTGGCTCTGTCACGAAGGACAGCGTATGCCCGGCCCTCCCGCCGGGGGCAGGTGGTCCGGACGTGCGGCACGTCACCCGGCGGACGGCCGTCATCCCGTGGGCAGGTGGTCCAGGCGGCGCAGGATGACGCCCTCGCGCAGGGCCCAGGGGCAGATGTCCAGTTCGTCCACGCCGTACAGGTCCATGGCCGCCTCCGCGACGAGGGCCCCGGCGAGCAGCTGGGGTGCCCTCCCCTCGGAGACGCCGGGCAGGGCGGCGCGCTGGGCGGCGGTCATCTCGGCGAGCCGGGGCACCCAGTCCTCCAGGGCCTTCCGGCTGAGGGTGCGCTGGGTGTAGAGGCCCTCGGCGGAGCGGGCCGCGCCGGCGATGCGGGCGAGCTGTTTGAAGGTCTTGGACGTGGCGACGGTGCGGTCCGGCTCGCCGTGCCGGGCGAAGTCGCCGACGGTGCGGGCGATCTCGGTACGGACGTGCCGACGCAGCGCCCGGACGTCCGCGGGGTCGGAGGGGTCGTCGGAAATCCAGGCGGTGGTGAGCCGGCCGGCGCCGAGCGGCAGGGACGAGGCGACGACGGGCTCCTCGTCCATGCCGTAGGCGACCTCCAGGGAGCCGCCGCCGATGTCGAGGACAAGCAGCTTTCCGGACGACCAGCCGAACCAGCGGCGGGCGGCCAGGAAGGTGAGCCGGGCCTCCTCGTCGCCGGTGAGGACGGGGAGGGTGACACCGGTCTCCTGCTGGACGCGGGCCAGTACGTCGTCGGCGTTGGGTGCCTCGCGGACGGCGGAGGTGGCGAAGGGGAGGACCTCCTCGACGCCCTTGTCCTCGGCCGCCTCCAGAGCGTCCTTGATCACGGCGATGAGCCGTTCGACCCCGGCATCGCTTATGGCGCCCTCGTCGTCGATCAGCTCCGCCAGGCGCAGTTCGGCCTTGTGGGAGTGGGCGGGCAGGGGGCGCGCACCGGGGTGCGCATCCACCACCAGCAGATGGACCGTATTGGAACCCACGTCGAGGACACCGAGTCTCATGGCCTGAACGCTACTGCGGGGTCGGGGGCCGCATAGGCTTGAGGGGTGGCAAAGACGAAGAAGGCCGACCCGGACAAAGCGCGGGACAAAGCCGCCAAGAAGCAGGCGAAGCTCGCCGAGAAGGCCGCCAAGGCCCTGAGGGCCTCGGACGAGGTCGGGCTCGACTTTGCCCGGGCGTGGGTGGAATTCCCCGATCCGGCCGACGGCGAACAGCTCTTCCGCTGCGACCTGACGTGGCTCACGTCGCGCTGGACCTGCATCTTCGGCAGCGGCTGCCACGGCATCAAGGCCGGGCGCGCCGACGACGGCTGCTGCACGCTGGGCGCCCACTTCTCCGACGAGGACGACGAGGCGCGCGTCGCGGGGCACGTGGCCCGGCTCACGCCGGACATCTGGCAGTTCCACGACGTGGGCTCCGACTCCGGCTGGACGCAGACCGACGACGACGGCGAGCGGCAGACGCGGCGCTGGAAGGGCTCGTGCATCTTCCAGAACCGTCCCGGCTTCGCCGGCGGCGCGGGCTGCTCCCTGCACATCCTGGCCCTCAAGGAGGGCCGCGAGCCGCTGGAGACCAAGCCGGACGTGTGCTGGCAGCTGCCGGTGCGCCGGACGTTCGACTGGATCGACCGGCCGGACGACACTCAGGTGCTCCGCATCACGATCGGCGAGTACGACCGCCGCGGCTGGGGTCCGGGCGGCCACGACCTGCACTGGTGGTGCACGTCGGCGAAGTCGGCGCACGGTGCGGGGGAGCCGGTGTACGTGTCGTACCGGGCGGAGCTGATGGAGCTGATGGGCAAGGAGGGGTACGGGCGGCTGGTGGAGCTGTGCGAGGAACGCCTTGCGGCGCAGTTGCCGATGGCTCCGCACCCGGCTGACCCGGCACCCGCGGGGAACTGCGCGACCAGTCACTGACGGCCCGCAGCTGCAAGACGTCAGCCGCCCCCCTCGATCGTCACCGTCGACCTTCCCGGGGCGATGGCCACTTTGGCCCGCCAGTGCCCGGCGGGCTCCCTCGTGTGGTCCACCGTCACCGTCACGGTGATCGACCGGCCGGGCCGGAGCACTCCGCCCGGCTGGCTCAGGCGGAGCCACGGGGCGCTCGCCGACATCGACCAGCTCACCGGTTCGCCGCCGCTGGCGGTGAGGGTGATGAGCGTGGCCCCGCCGCTCGGTTGCGCCTCCACGGTCAGCCGCCCGGGACCGCGGGCGGTCGTGCGGCTGTCCGGTCCGGTCACCGCGACCGAGAGGTCGGAGATGCGGTGGCCGGCCGACTCCCGCGAGGACGCGTCCTCGTACGGCTCCTGTTCCTGTTCGTAGGGATGCCCGCTCAGGCTGTCGGCCTCGGTGGCCGAGACGGCGGCCGTTCCCTGTTCCTCGCCCCGGTACGCGGCCCACAGCGCCAGTACCGGCGCGGCGACGACGGTCGCGACGACGGTCGTCGTGACCGCCCCGCTCCGCAGCCGACTGCGGCGTGCGGCGCGGTCCTTGGGGGCGAGGGGGAAGCCGCCGCGGTCGAAGCGCGGCGTCACCCGCTGGCGCTGCAGGCGCGGGTCGAGGGCGTGCAGCATAGCGGCGCGCGCCGCGGGCCGCGGCGCCTCCAGCACGGGCAGCGTGGCCGAGGAGGCCGCGGTGCCGGGCCACGGCTCCCCGGCGGTGGCGCGCTCGGCGGTGCGGCGGCAGTCGGCGCACTCGTCGACGTGCCGCACGAGTTCGCGCCGCAGGGCCGCGCCGAGCAGGACCTCGGTGCCCTCGGCGAAGCGGGAGACGACCGGGCAGCGGCCTGACTCCACTACGGCGAGGGCGGTGCGGGTGCGCTCGACCTCGCAGGCGGCGGTGGAGAGCAGGGTCCGGGCGGCGTCGGGGTCCAGCCGCAGCACGGCGGCGACCTCGTGCGGGGCGAGCCCGTGGCGGACGGCGAGTTCGAGCGCCTCGCGCTGCTCGGCCGTGGTGCCGGCGGCCTCGGGCCAGGCGAGCAGGGCGAGTTCGGCCCGGCGCCGGGGGTCGGCGGTGCCGTCGGGGCCGCGGCCGGGGCCCGGCCCGGCGAGCCGGCGCAGGCACTCCCAGCGGGCCAGGGCGTAGAGCCAGGCGCGCTGCAGCTCCTCGGCGGCGGGGGCGCGGTCGGCCCGGCGCTCGGCGAGCGCGAGGACCTCGCCGAGCGCGGCGGTGGCGGCTTCGTGCTCGCACAGGACGGACAGGCAGTAGGTGAACAGGCCGTCCAGGTACGGCTCGTGGCGCTCGGCCGGCCCCTGGGGGGCGGCCCGCCGGCCGTCGCCGGGCAGCGGGCGGCGGGGCAGGCCGTCCGGCTCGGCGGCGCGGTCGGGGGCGGCGACGACCGTGGGCTGGGCCGCGCGCGGCGCACGGCGGGAGGCGCGGAGCGCGCCGGTGGCATGCGTGGGGGGCTCGGGCCTGCTCGTCATCCCGGCGACGGTAGGGCGGCCCCGCGGCCTCGTCCGCCTGGCTCACTGAGGATTACGCCGTTCAGGTGAATCGCTCCCTCGAAAGGGGACAGGAACCGTTCATTCCGTCCCAAGTTGCGTATGTGGCGCACTCGGCGGGAGGACTCCGGCGCGCGGGGCGCGAACCACGGCACGGGCACCGCCGCGTGCCCGGCTGCGGGCGCCCGCGGCACCCCGCTGTCGGTGGCCCCCGCTACGGTGGCTCGCATGGCTGCCCGTACCTCCCGCTCGTCCGCCAAGGACCGGCCCTCCTACCGCTGCACCGAGTGCGGCTGGACCACCGTCAAGTGGCTCGGCCGCTGCCCGGAGTGCCAGGCGTGGGGCACGGTCGAGGAGTTCGGCGCGCCCGCCGTGCGCACGACGGCCGCCGGCCGGGTCACCTCGGCCGCGCTTCCCATCGCCCAGGTCGACGGCCGGCAGGCCACCGCCCGCGGCACGGGCGTGCCCGAGCTGGACCGGGTGCTGGGCGGCGGGCTCGTCCCCGGCGCGGTGGTGCTGCTCGCGGGCGAGCCCGGCGTCGGCAAGTCGACGCTCCTGCTGGACGTGGCCGCCCGCGCGGCCTCCGAGGAGCACCGCACGCTCTATGTGACGGGCGAGGAGTCGGCGAGCCAGGTGCGGCTGCGCGCCGACCGCATCGGCGCCCTCTCGGATCACCTGTACCTGGCGGCCGAGACGGATCTGTCCGTGGTCCTCGGGCACCTCGACTCGGTCAAGCCCTCGCTGCTGGTCCTGGACTCGGTGCAGACGGTCGCCTCCCCGGAGATCGACGGCGCCCCGGGCGGCATGGCCCAGGTGCGCGAGGTGGCGGGCGCCCTGATCCGGGCCTCCAAGGAGCGCGGCATGTCGACGCTCCTGGTCGGCCACGTCACCAAGGACGGCGCCATCGCGGGCCCCCGCCTGCTGGAGCACCTGGTCGACGTCGTCCTGCACTTCGAGGGCGACCGGCACGCCCGCCTCCGCCTGGTGCGCGGCGTGAAGAACCGCTACGGCGCGACGGACGAGGTCGGCTGCTTCGAGCTGCACGACGAGGGCATCACGGGCCTGGCCGACCCCTCGGGCCTGTTCCTCACCCGGCGCGCCGAGCCCGTCCCCGGCACCTGCCTGACGGTCACCCTGGAGGGCCGCCGTCCGTTGGTGGCCGAGGTCCAGGCGCTGACGGTGGATTCGCAGATCCCCTCCCCGCGGCGCACCACCTCGGGCCTGGAGACGTCCCGCGTCTCGATGATGCTCGCGGTCCTGGAGCAGCGCGGCCGGATCAGCGCGCTGGGCAAGCGCGACATCTACAGCGCGACGGTCGGCGGCGTGCGGCTCTCCGAGCCCGCGGCCGACCTGGCCGTCGCGCTCGCCCTGGCCAGTGCGGCGAGCGACACCCCGCTGCCGAAGAATCTGGTGGCCATCGGCGAGGTGGGCCTGGCGGGCGAGGTCCGCCGGGTCACGGGTGTCCAGCGGCGGCTGGCCGAGGCGGCCCGGCTGGGGTTCACGCACGCCCTGGTCCCGGCCGACCCCGGCAAGATCCCGCCGGGCATGCGGGTGCTGGAGGTGGCGGACATAGGCGAGGCGCTCCGGGTGCTGCCGGGGCGCCCGCGCCGGGAGGGCCGCCGGGCGGAGCGGCCGGAGGCGGGGGCGCAGGCCCGACCGGACGAGAGCCCCCTTTAATAGGCTGGGCGCCAGTAGACTTTGCCCTGGTCCCGCCCGTACGTATGCGACACCGGTCCGACAGCGGTCCCGTCACGTACGCGACAGCAGGGCGGCCTGCGGCACCGTTGACCTTGCGACCGGAGGAGTGCAGTGGCAGCCAACGACCGGGCATCGGGCCCCGGCAGGGCCGGGGGTGGCTCCGGTTCCGACGGTCTGATGCGCGCTTCGCTGAGCGCCGTCGCGCCCGGCACGGCCTTGCGCGACGGCCTGGAGCGAGTCCTTCGCGGCAACACCGGCGGACTCATCGTCCTCGGCATGGACAAGGCCGTCGAGTCGATGTGCACCGGCGGATTCGTCCTCGATGTGGAGTTCACCGCCACCCGCCTGCGCGAGCTGTGCAAGCTGGACGGTGCGCTGATCATCGACAAGGACGTCACCAAGATCGTGCGGGCCGGCGTCCAGCTCTATCCGGACGCCTCGATCCCCACCGAGGAGACGGGCACCCGGCACCGCACCGCGCAGCGGGTGTCGATCCAGTCCGGCTTCCCGGTGGTCTCGGTGAGCCAGTCGATGCGGCTGATCGCGCTGTACGTGGGCGGTGAGCGGCGCGTGCTGGAGGAGTCCGGCGCCATCCTCTCCCGCGCCAACCAGGCGCTGGCCACCCTCGAGCGCTACAAGCTCCGTCTCGACGAGGTCGCGGGCACCCTCTCCGCCCTGGAGATCGAGGATCTGGTGACCGTCCGCGACGTCACCGCCGTCTCCCAGCGTCTGGAGATGGTGCGCCGCATCGCGACCGAGATCGCGGAGTACGTGGTCGAGCTGGGCACCGACGGCCGGCTGCTGTCGCTCCAGCTGGACGAGCTGATCGCGGGCGTCGAGCCGGAGCGCGAGCTGGTCGTGCGGGACTACGTGCCCGAGCCGACGGCGAAGCGCACCCGCACGGTCCCCGAGGCGCTCTCCGAGCTGGATTCCCTCACCCACGCCGAGCTCCTCGAACTGCCCATCGTGGCCCGGGCCCTGGGCTACAGCGGCTCCCCCGAGACGCTCGACTCGGCCGTCTCCCCGCGCGGTTACCGGCTGCTGGCCAAGGTGCCCCGGCTGCCGGGGGCCATCATCGAGCGGCTGGTGGACCACTTCGGCGGGCTGCAGAAGCTGCTGGCCGCGAGCGTGGACGATCTGCAGACGGTCGACGGCGTCGGCGAGGCCCGCGCCCGCTCGGTCCGCGAGGGCCTCTCGCGCCTGGCCGAGTCCTCGATCCTGGAGCGCTACGTATAGGGCACTGCCCATGAGGCACTGCGTATAAGACATACGCCGATGTACGTATGCGAAAGGGGCGCGAGATCGCGCCCCTTTCGCATACGTACGCCTCATTGCTCCAGCTTGAATTCCACCTTCTCGGTGACACCCGCAACCTTGACCTCCACCCGGTAGGTGCCGGGCCCGGCGGTCTGGCTGCCGGAGGGCGTCGCGCACTGCGGGGCGCTGCGCTTGCGGTCCCACTCCAGCGTGCGCTTGGTCTCGCCCGAGCCCGGGAGCTCGACGAACAGGGAGGAGGTGCCGACCGGGCAGTCGTCGGAGGCCCAGACGTGGTCGTCGCCGCCGGTGCCGACGATCTTCAGCAGGGCGGCGGCCGCACCGAAGTCCACCTTGCAGGCGCTGCCGCCGGTGTTCTCCACCACGACCTCGAACTTCGGCTTCTCGCCCGGCCCGTAGGAGTCCTTGACGCTGCGCACGGCCAGCTTGACCGAACCCGAGGCGCAGTCCGGCAACTTCGACACGGACAGCACGGCCTTGCCGTCCCCGGTCACCGCCAGGCCCGGACCGCCGCCGAAGCCGATCACGCCCCCGCCGGCCCCACCGCCGCCGCCACTGCGGCCCGCGGCACCGCCGCTGCCGCCCCCGCCGGCCCCGCCGCTGCCGGAGTCACCGCGCCCGCCCGGCCGTTGGCTGTAGTGCGGCCCGGACGGGGTGGGCCCGGGGGTGATGGTGGTCTCGGCAGGTCCGCCCTTGCCGTCGGAGGAGCCGTCGGCGGAGTCCTTGGACCCCCCGCCGCCCCCGAGGGAGAGCAGCCAGAACGCCAGCAGGGCGATGAGGGCGAGCACGCCCACTGCCGCCGCCCTCCGCCGCCAGTAGATGGAGGAGGGAAGCGGCCCGATCGGATTGCGCAGTGATCCCACGCGAAAACTCTACGAGAGATCGGGCGGCGCACCAGCCAGTACCCGCCGTAGGAGTGCCTGCTTTTCTCATCATCTGCCCGGTAACAGAGGGCTGTTGACCGTCACGGTCAGTGATAATCCGTCACATCCCACTCGGTCTTGTGGCCGAAACGCTTCCCGTTGTCGATCAATCGCAGCCAGTCCGGCCGCAGTTCCCAGAGGTCGGTCCGTTCCATCGCCTGCCGCAGCCGCTCGGTCTGCTCGACGTAGGGGTGGCGGGTGCGGTACGCCTCCCACGCGGCGGCGCGCTCCTCGCCGTCCAGGCGACGGCAGGTGCCGCGGCCCTGAAGGCCGGTCAGGGCGGACCACTCCTGTCCGTCGCGCTGGGCGGTGAAGGCGACGCGGCCCTCTCCGCCGAGCAGGGCACGGCCGTGCCGGGTGGTGACGGAGGTGACGAAGACGAGAGCGGGGCCGGCGGGTCCGGCCGCGACGGCGTAGAGGACGGCGCAGGCCTGGGGCCCGTCCTCGTCGGCGTACGCCAGGGTCATGGTCGTGTGCGCGTCCAGGGCGGCCCGGATGTCGGCCGGCAGCGGCGGGCCGGAGCGGTGCGGCGTCATGATCCCATTCCACCACCGCGGCCCGGCGCGGTCCGGGTCAGCTCCGGTGGCAGAGGAACTTCCGGGCCCCTCCGGCCGATCCCGCCTCCACGATCGAGCTCGGGCACCCCTCCGGGCAGACGGGCGGCGCGGCCGCGGAGTTCAGGAACCGCTCCGGCGGGTGCCGGCACGTCGAGCAGTACCAGCCCGGCGCGAGTCCGGGGACGGGTGTGACGTCCCACCACAGCGGGTTCGCGCACACCCTGCAGCAGACCACGGGCGGGGCGTCACGGCCGGTTTCCATGCCGCCCATCGTCGCCGAACGCGCTTTCCGCACGCACCGGTTGACGAGCACGATCACCCGAACGGGAAGGCCCGCCAGGCCTGCGCGTTTCGCCCCCGGGCCCGCCCGTGCCAGGATCGGGAGCGCCATGACTGCCATGCCCGGAACCCCCGCCGCCGTCCCGCCCCTGCTGCACGCGCCCGTCATCGACTGGTTCGACGAGCACGCCCGCGACCTGCCGTGGCGCCGCCCGGAGGCCGGTGCGTGGGGCGTGATGGTCAGCGAGTTCATGCTGCAGCAGACGCCGGTCAGCCGCGTGCTGCCGGTGTACGAGGAGTGGCTGGCCCGCTGGCCGCGGCCGGCGGCACTGGCCGCCGAGCCGCCGGGCGAGGCGGTGCGCGCCTGGGGCCGCCTCGGCTATCCGCGGCGCGCGCTGCGGCTGCACGCCGCGGCCTCGGCCATAGCGGAGCAGCACGGCGGCGAGGTCCCGAGCGACCACGCGCAGCTGCTGGCGCTGCCGGGGGTCGGCGAGTACACGGCCGCGGCGGTGGCGTCGTTCGCGTACGGACAGCGGCACGCGGTGCTGGACACCAACGTCCGCCGGGTCTTCGCGCGGGCCGTGAGCGGCGCCCAGTACCCGCCGAACGCCACGACGGCCGCCGAGCGCAGGCTGGCCCGGGCGCTGCTGCCGGACGAGGAGCCGGTGGCCGCCCGCTGGGCCGCGGCGACCATGGAGCTGGGCGCGCTGGTGTGCACGGCGCGCACGCCCGCGTGCGGGCGCTGCCCCATCGCGGACCGCTGCGTGTGGCGGGCGGCGGGCTCCCCCGCCCACGACGGCCCGCCGCGCCGCGGCCAGACGTACGCCGGTACGGACCGGCAGGTGCGCGGCAAGCTCCTGGCAGTGCTGCGGGAGGCGGTCGCGCCCGTGCCGCAGCGGGCGCTGGACGCGGTGTGGGACGAGCCGGTGCAGCGCGCCCGGGCGCTGGACGGGCTGGTGTCCGACGGCCTGGTGGAGCCGCTGCCGGACGGCACGTACCGGCTGCCGCTGACCTGACGGGAATCCCGCGGGCGGTACGCCGGGATCGTTACGGAAGCACGCCCGCGAACACAGCACGGAATCGGACAGAGCCGCTGTTTCCACGTACTTTCCCGCCCCACGGGTCCCGCTGTTACACAACCTATGGATAGCTGTGCTCCAGCCGACGGGCTCTCGCACATCACGCCGCAACAGCGTCTCCGTAGCGTCCTTCCCGTGCTGGAGGACCACCAGCGAGGCACGGGGACGACAAGCGGAATGGAGGCTGCGAGAATGGCCAGCAGCGGCAAGGTTCTGGACTTCGAAGAGTACGTGCGCAACCGTCAGGACGCTCTCCTGCGCAGCGCCCGCCGCCTCGTCCCGGACCCCATCGACGCGCAGGACCTGCTCCAGACCGCTCTCGTGCGCACCTACGGCCGCTGGGACGGCATAGCGGACAAGTCGCTGGCCGACGCCTACCTGCGCCGTGTCATGATCAACACTCGTACGGAGTGGTGGCGCGCCCGCAAGCTCGACGAGGTGCCCACCGAGCAGCTCCCCGACGCCAGCGTCGAGGACGGCACCGAGCAGCACGCCGACCGCGCCCTGCTGATGGACGTCCTCGGTGTCCTGGCGCCCAAGCAGCGCAGCGTGGTCGTGCTGCGACACTGGGAGCAGATGAGCACCGAGGAGACCGCGGAGGCGCTCGGCATGTCGACCGGCACGGTCAAGAGCACGCTGCACCGGGCCCTGGCCCGGCTGCGTCAGGAGCTGGAGGCCCGGGACCTCGACTTCCACGCCCTGGAGCGCAACGAGCGGGGGCAGGAACGGTGCGCGGCCTGAAAAAGGCGGCTGAGAACAAGCCGGCACTGATCACCGGTGGCGCGGTCGCCGCAATGGCCGCTGCCGCCGGTCTTCTGCTGGCCGGGTGCAGTGGCAGCAGCGAGGGTGTGCGCAAGGAGGGTCCCGCGCAGACCCAGTCCGCCGCCAAGGCGACGCGGATCCCCTCGGCGTCGGCCGCTCCCGTCCAGGAGAAGGTCGACGCCGTCAAGCTGATCAAGAACGACCCCAAGGTCAGCGATCAGATCAAGAAGAACCTCAAGCCGTGCACGAAGGACCAGTACCCGGTCGACGTGATCTACGGCAATCTCACCGGCGGTCCCCGGCCCGACGTCGTCGTCAACATCCTGACCTGCGGTGATTCGTTCGGCGTGGGTTCGTATGTGTACCGTGCGAAGGACGAGTCCGGCGACGCCTACGAGAACGTCTTCACCGCCGAGCAGTCACCCGTCTATGCCGACATAGACCGCAAGGACCTTCAGGTCACCAGACAGGTCTACGCGCCCGGCGACGCGGTGTGCTGCCCTTCGGGGCAGGATGTTCTGACGTACCAGTGGGCGAACGACGACTTCAAGGAAACGGGCCGGACGCACACCGACTACAGCAAGGTGGGCAACACCGGCAAGGTGCCGAGTACGGGAACGGAGGGCTGAGAGCGGCGTGGCCGATACGCATGTGCTCTTCGTCGAGGACGACGACGTCATCCGCGAGGCGACGCAGCTCGCGCTGGAGCGCGACGGCTTCATGGTGACCGCGGTGCCGGATGGTCTGACGGGCCTGGAGCGCTTCCGCGCCCAGCGGCCCGACATCGCCCTGCTCGACGTGATGGTGCCGGGCCTGGACGGGGTCAGCCTGTGCCGCCGGATCCGCGACGAGTCCACCGTCCCCGTGATCATGCTGTCGGCGCGGGCGGACTCCATCGACGTCGTCCTCGGCCTGGAGGCCGGCGCGGACGACTACGTCACCAAGCCCTTCGACGGCGCCGTGCTCGTCGCCCGCATCCGCGCCGTGCTGCGCCGCTTCGGCCACGCCAGCGGCAACGGCACGGGCACCGCGGACGGCGAACCCGAGGCCCTCGACGGCGGTGTGCTGCGCTTCGGCGACCTCGAGGTCGACACGGACGGCATGGAGGTCCGCAAGGCCGGCGACCCGGTCGCCCTCACCCCGACCGAGATGCGGCTGCTGCTGGAGTTCTCGACCGCCCCCGGCACCGTCCTCTCCCGCGACCGGCTGCTGGAGCGCGTGTGGGACTACGGCTGGGGCGGTGACACCCGGGTCGTGGACGTCCACGTCCAGCGGCTGCGCGGCAAGATCGGCCAGGACCGGATCGAGACGGTCCGCGGCTTCGGTTACAAGCTCAGAGGCTGAGCGTCCGGTGGTCCCGTGGTGAAGCTCGCCCTCCGCAGCGGTCTGCGCTGGAAGGTCAGCCTGGCCATCGCGGCGGTGGGTGCGCTCGTCGCCGTCGCGCTGAGCCTGGTGGTGCACAACGCGGCGCGCGTCTCCATGCTCAACAGCGCCCGGGACGTCATGGACTCCCGGGTGCAGATCGCCCAGCGCTTCTACGAGTCCTCGGGCGGCAAGCTGATGCTGCGCGCCAAGCTGGACGACCCCGCCCTGCCCAAGCCCCTGCGGGAGGCCGCCGACCTGGGCCAGCGCGCCACGTACCTGCAGGACAGCGGCAGCGGCGCCCCCGAGGTGTGGGCCTCGGTGCCGCTGCGCAACGGCAAGATCCTCTCCATCCACAACCGCTTCGACGACCGCTTCGACATCCTCGACGACCTCGACCGGGCCCTGATCATCGGCTCCGTCTCCGTCGTGCTCGGCGGCACCGCGCTCGGCATCCTCATCGGCGGCCAGCTCTCGCGCCGGCTGCGCAAGGCCTCCGTCGCCGCCCGCAGGCTCGCCGAGGGCGACCCCGACGTGCGGGTCCGCGACGCCATCGGCGGCCGGGTGCGCGACGAGACCGACGACCTGGCCCGCGCCGTCGACGGCATGGCCGAGGCCCTGCGCAGCCGGCTGGAGGCCGAGCGGCGCGTCACCGCCGACATCGCCCACGAGCTGCGCACCCCCGTCACCGGCCTGCTGACCGCCGCCGAACTGCTGCCGCCGGGCCGCCCCACCGAGCTCGTCCGGGACCGGGCGCAGGCCATGCGCACCCTGGTCGAGGACGTCCTGGAGGTCGCCCGGCTGGACGGCTTCGCCGAGCGGGCCGAGATGCAGGACATCGAGCTCGGCGAGTTCGTGCTGCGCCGGGTCCGGGCGTTCCTGCCGGAGGCCCGGGTGCGGGTGCTGCGCGAGGCCTACGTCTCCACGGACCCGCGCCGCCTGGAGCGCATCCTCGGCAATCTGCTGGCCAATGCGGCCAAGCACGGCAGGACCCCCGTGGAGGTCACGGTCGAGGGCCGGGTCGTCCGGGTCCGCGACCACGGCTCCGGCTTCCCCGAGGAACTGCTGAAGGAGGGCCCGAGCCGGTTCCGCACCGGCAGTGCGGACCGCGCCGGCAAGGGCCACGGCCTGGGCCTGACCATCGCCGCGGGCCAGGCCCGCGTCCTGGGCGCCCGCCTGACCTTCCGCAACGCGGACCCGGCCGGGCCGGGCGGCGGGGGCGCGATCGCGGTCCTCTGGCTCCCGGAGTCGTCCCCGACGGACACGGGAACGTTCCCGATCATCCAGGTGCCGGACTAGAGCCTGTCCGATGGGTCAGTGCGGGGCCTGTGCTGACCCATCGGACAGGCCCTGAGGATCACCCCGCCGCACAGCCGACCGCCCGGCTAGAGCCCCGCCCCGTGATCCCGCAGAAAGCGGCCGGGCTCGACGGCGGAACCGTAATCCGCGGTCGTACGGATCTCGAAGTGCAGATGCGGCCCGGTCGAGTTCCCGGTGGAACCGGACAGCCCGATCTCCTGACCGGTGCCCACGGCCTGCCCCACGCTCACCTCCACCGTCGACAGGTGCGCGTACTGCGAGTACGTGCCGTCACCGTGCTTGACGACGATGGCGTTGCCGTACGCGGGCCCGTCGCCGCCGCCGTTCGGGCCGGCCTTGACGACCGTGCCACCGTGCACGGCCTTGACCCGGGTGCCGGTGGGGACCACGAGGTCCTGGCCGCTGTGCTTGTTGGCCCAGTGGCTGCCGTCGATGCCGAAGGGCTGGCCGATCTCGTACCCGTCGACCGGGGCGACCCACGCCTCGATCCGGCGGCGCTCCTCCGCGGCGCGGTTGGCCCGCTCCGTCTCGGCGGCCCGCTTCTCCCTCTCCGCGGCCTGCCGCTGCGTGGCGGCCTGCGCGTGCAGGGCATCGCCGACGGCGGCTGCGGCCGCGTACGCCGGAATCTCCTGCAGCTCCGGCGCCGGCTCCGCCGCCAGCGCCGCGCCCGCTCCGCATGACAGCGACGCCCCCAGCCCGGCGGCCACCATGGCGGCGACGCGGGTGCGGACGGACGTGCTGACGTTGCAGAAAACGGCGCGCTTCGGCATACGGATGAGGCCTCCAAGGTTCCCGGACATGAACGAGCCCCGGCCACGGGCCGGGGGCTCTCTCCTTGGTAACGCGTTTCCGCGTGCCGGACCAAAGCGGGCACCTCCTAAGGAGGGCCGTAGGAACGGGGCCGGGAATCCGGCGCACGGCGGGCCGCTGCGGCGGTCTCCCTCTGCTATCCCGCCTAGTACGAAGGAATCGGCCTGTGCGTCTTGTCACGGCCCGGAGGCGGGCGCGGGCAAGACTTCGGCCCCGGAACCGCTTTCGCGGTTCCGGGGCCGGTCATCCGGTGCAGCGGGCGCCCAGGGCGCCGTTACGCGTCCTTGGACAGGTTGGGCCCGGCGCCGCCACCCGTCGCCGACTCCACCGGCGGGGTGTCGGGAAGCGCGGACTTCTCCTCGCCACGGAAGGTGAACTTCTTCTCCTCGCCTTCGCCCTCGATACCGACGACGACGATGTGGCCCGGACGCAGCTCCCCGAAGAGGATCTTCTCGGACAGGATGTCCTCGATCTCGCGCTGGATGGTGCGGCGCAGCGGCCGGGCACCCAGGATCGGGTCGTAGCCCTTCTTCGCGAGCAGCTGCTTCGCGTCCGCGCTGAGCTCGATGCCCATGTCGCGGTCCTTGAGGCGCTCGTCCACCTTGGCGATCATCAGGTCGACGATCTGGATGATGTCGTCCTGGCTGAGCTGGTGGAAGACCACCGTGTCGTCGACACGGTTGAGGAACTCCGGCCGGAAGTGCTGCTTGAGCTCCTCGTTGACCTTCGCCTTCATCCGCTCGTACCCGGTCTTGACGTCGCCCTGGGCGGCGAAGCCCAGGTTGAAGCCCTTGGAGATGTCCCGGGTGCCGAGGTTGGTGGTCATGATGATGACCGTGTTCTTGAAATCGACCACGCGGCCCTGGGAGTCGGTCAGGCGACCGTCCTCCAGGATCTGCAGCAGCGAATTGAAGATGTCCGGGTGGGCCTTCTCGACCTCGTCGAAGAGGACGACGGAGAACGGCTTGCGGCGCACCTTCTCGGTGAGCTGACCGCCCTCTTCGTAACCCACGTATCCGGGCGGGGAGCCGAAGAGCCGCGAGACGGTGTGCTTCTCGCTGAACTCCGACATGTCGAGGGAGATCAGGGCGTCCTCGTCGCCGAAGAGGAATTCGGCGAGCGTCTTGGACAGCTCGGTCTTACCGACACCCGAGGGGCCGGCGAAGATGAACGATCCGCCGGGGCGCTTCGGGTCCTTGAGGCCCGCACGCGTGCGCCGGATGGCCTGGGAGAGCGCCTTGATGGCGTCCTTCTGGCCGATGACGCGCTTGTGCAGCTCGTCCTCCATGCGCAGCAGGCGGGAGGACTCCTCCTCGGTCAGCTTGAAGACCGGGATGCCCGTGGCGGTGGCCAGGACCTCGGCGATCAGCTCGCCGTCGACCTCGGCGACGACGTCCATGTCGCCGGCCTTCCACTCCTTCTCCCGCTTGGCCTTGGCGGCCAGCAGCTGCTTCTCCTTGTCGCGCAGGGAAGCGGCCTTCTCGAAGTCCTGCGAGTCGATCGCGGACTCCTTCTCGCGGCGCACGTCGGCGATCTTCTCGTCGAACTCGCGGAGGTCCGGCGGCGCGGTCATCCGGCGGATGCGCATCCGGGAGCCGGCCTCGTCGATGAGGTCGATCGCCTTGTCCGGCAGGAAGCGGTCCGAGATGTAGCGGTCGGCCAGGGTGGCGGCCTGGACCAGGGCCTCGTCCGTGATGGAGACCCGGTGGTGGGCCTCGTAGCGGTCGCGCAGGCCCTTGAGGATCTCGATCGTGTGCGGCAGCGACGGCTCGGCGACCTGGATGGGCTGGAAGCGGCGCTCGAGGGCGGCGTCCTTCTCCAGGTGCTTGCGGTACTCGTCGAGCGTGGTGGCGCCGATGGTCTGCAGCTCGCCCCGCGCCAGCATCGGCTTGAGGATCGAGGCGGCGTCGATCGCGCCCTCGGCGGCGCCCGCACCCACCAGGGTGTGGAGCTCGTCGATGAACAGGATGATGTCGCCGCGGGTGCGGATCTCCTTCAGGACCTTCTTCAGGCGCTCCTCGAAGTCACCGCGGTAGCGGGAGCCCGCGACGAGGGCACCGAGGTCGAGGGTGTAGAGGTGCTTGTCCTTGAGGGTCTCGGGCACCTCGCCCTTGACGATGGCCTGGGCCAGCCCCTCGACGACGGCGGTCTTGCCGACGCCGGGCTCGCCGATGAGGACCGGGTTGTTCTTCGTACGGCGGGACAGCACCTGCATGACCCGCTCGATCTCCTTCTCGCGCCCGATGACCGGGTCGAGCTTGGATTCGCGGGCGGCCTGCGTCAGATTGCGGCCGAACTGGTCCAGGACGAGCGAGGTCGAGGGCGTGCCCTCGGCCGGGCCGCCGGCCGTGGCGGCCTCCTTGCCCTGGTAGCCGGAGAGCAGCTGGATGACCTGCTGCCGCACCCGGTTGAGATCGGCACCCAGCTTGACCAGGACCTGGGCGGCGACGCCCTCGCCCTCGCGGATCAGGCCGAGCAGGATGTGCTCCGTGCCGATGTAGTTGTGGCCGAGCTGGAGGGCCTCGCGGAGCGACAGCTCCAGGACCTTCTTGGCACGGGGGGTGAAGGGAATGTGGCCGGACGGAGCCTGCTGGCCCTGCCCGATGATCTCCTCCACCTGCTGGCGGACCGCCTCGAGCGAAATCCCGAGGCTCTCCAGGGCCTTAGCGGCGACACCCTCACCCTCGTGGATCAGGCCCAGGAGGATGTGCTCGGTGCCGATGTAGTTGTGGTTGAGCATCCGGGCTTCTTCCTGAGCCAGGACGACAACCCGCCGCGCGCGGTCGGTGAACCTCTCGAACATCGTTAATCGCTCCTCAGAGCGGTCAGGCAGTTAGGGGTCGGTCCCCTCCCTGTCCTTCCGCATGCTAGTCCCGCTGGGCGGGACAGCTCATTCCAACTGCCGACACCCGTCCTTGGCCTCCTGCCCCGAACAGCCGACATCTGCTCCAACCCGATGTTGGGAGACGATGTTCCCGCAGGCCAGGCATATACGCCCACCACCACTACGCCCATGGCGAACGCCCGCTTGGCCCGACACGCCAGCCCCGGACCCGCACACCGCCCCGGCGATGCGCCGAGCGCGCTGCTATACCGCCTCTCCCCACGGGGAATGTCCTACCCGCGGGCACGGACGTCCCATGCGGCGCGGGCACCGCCCCTCCGCTACGGGCGAACACCCTCGCGCCATCGGGAGCGCCTGCGCGCCCCGCATCCCCTACACACAGCGTGCCCAACTCCCCACTCTGCGTAACCTCTTGGGGCTTTCACAGTTGCACCGTTCATGACGGCGGCCCCTTCGCACCTCCATGGTCCCGCGCCCTGTTCACGGCGCGAGTGGTACGAGCAGGCCCTCGGCTGGCCGGTGGCGGACGGGCCGCCCGTGGAACTGCTCACCGGGGTGCTGTTCGACGCCCTGGGGCTGCCCGTGGACGCCGGGCTGGCGGTGCTGCAGCGGCTGCCGCCGGCCGGTCCCGTCGCCTTCGATCCCCGCGCCCGGAGGATCTGGTTCCTGACCGCGGCGGGCGGTGCCGACGAGCTGCCGGGGCTGCTCGAATGGCTGGAATGGGGCGGGGTCGCCCTGGATCTGACCGCACAGGGGTCCGGCGGCCGGATCACTGCCCCCGCACCGGCGGCCCGGGGCCGCGGGCAGGGCGGTCCGGAGGGCGGCCCCGGAGCCGCACAGGAGGCCGTCTGGATGCGGCCTCCCCGGCCGGGGTGCGAGGTCGAGCCGACGCTGCCGGCGACCGGCCTCGGGGGCGAAGGTGCCGCCCCCGGTCTCGTACGGCTCGTGAGCGCGGCGGCCACGGAGTGCCACCGGGCCCGGCTGCTGCGCGCCGAAGCGGCACGCAGGCGTCAGCCGACGGGAGATCAGCCGGATCAGCCGTTGGCCTTCTCGTACGCCTCACGGATGTCGGCGGGGACGCGGCCACGGTCGTTGACGTTGTAGCCGTTCTCCTTGGCCCACGCACGGATCTTCGCGGTGTCCGGGCTGCCGACGGACACGGCGCGGGCCTTCCCGCGCGTACCGGCGGAGCGGCCACCGGTGCGACGGCCCGCCTTCACGAAGCTCTCCAGAGCATCGCGCAGCTTGTCCGCGTTGGCGGTGTTGAGGTCGATCTCGTAGGTCTTGCCGTCCAGGGCGAACGTCACGGTCTCGTCCGCCTCGCCGCCGTCGAGGTCATCGACAAGAAGGACCTGAACCTTCTGCGCCACGGGGATTCCTTTCATCAGCGGAAAAGGGATTACGGAGGAATAGCAAACCGCCTTTCCCGGAAAAACACAAACCCCCGGGGAAGGTTCAGCCCGCCTTCCCGGTGGGAACGATGCCTTCCGGGCCCGCACGATAGGGGCGCGATTCGGACATAGGGACCGCGCTTCACAGATGCAGAAGCATCCGGCTGTTGCCAAGGGTGTTCGGCTTCACTCGTTCGAGACCCAGGAACTCGGCAACGCCCTCGTCATAGGAACGCAGCAGCTCGCTGTAGACATCACCGTCCACCGGGGTCTCACCGATCTCGACGAAGCCGTGCTTCGTGAAGAAGTCGACTTCGAAGGTGAGGCAGAAAATGCGCCGCACGCCGAGCCAGCGGGCGGTCCGCAACAGCTTGTCCAGTACCTGGTGCCCGACTCCCGCACCCCGCGCGCCCGGGTCGACGGCGAGAGTGCGGACCTCGGCGAGGTCTTCCCACATCACATGCAGTGCACCGCACCCGATGACAGTACCGTCCTCGTCGCGCTCGGCGACCCAGAACTCCTGGATGTCCTCGTAAAGCGTCACCGTGGCTTTGTCGAGGAGGATGCGGTCGCGGGCGTAGGTGTTGATGAGCTCGCGCACCGCGGGCACATCGCTGGTCCGGGCCCGACGGACGGTGACGGCATTTGATTGAGCAGCCTTGACAGATGCAGTGGACACAGCCGGACGCTATCGTCCCGGCGTGCCGGGGGGCTCGCCGGGCCCGTCGAGTTGGACGACCCGGATCGCATCGCGCAGGGCCTCGCGTTGTTCGGCCGACATCATGCCGAAGAAGGCGACGAGCGCGGCGGCGGGGTTGTCGCTGACCGACCAGGCTTCGTTCATCAGTGCGGCCGAGTACGCCGCCCGGTTCGAGACCGCCTCATATCGATAGGCCCGGCCTTCGGCTTCCCGCCGCAGCCAGCCCTTCTGATACAGGTTGTCCATTACGGTCATCACGGTCGTGTAGGCGATGGACCGTTCCTGCTGAAGGTCCTCGAGGACTTCCCGAACAGTGACCGGCCGGTTCCACTCCCACACGCGCGTCATCACGGCGTCTTCCAGCTCACCCAGGCGTCGAACCACACGCGAATAATAGTGGGAGATGTCTCGAATGCCGGTTTATCGCGGCAGCAAAAAGAGCGTACGTTCCGGGAAATTCCCTCCCGGAACGTACGCCCTGTGCAGAGCGGAGGCCCGTGCGGGCCGGGGCCCTCAGGCCCCGGAACCCTCGGCCGGCTGCCGTGCGGCCTCGGCGCGGGCGAACGCGGCGTCGACCGCGGCGTCCTCCTTGGCCTTGTTCGCACCGCCCTGGCTCTTGACGATCGTCACGATCAGCGCGATGAAAGCCACCGCCATCACCACGGGCGGGACCAGCGCGGCGACATAGTCCATGGCCGTCGGCTCCTTCTGGATGGGTCTTGATGCTGCGGTTGCTGAGCGACCCGTCCAGATTACGCGCACCGCCGCGGAGAACTCCGGCAGGCCCCTCAGGCAGGCCGGACCGCCAGACCCCCCGGCGGCGGGGCGGGCTTGCGGCGCGGCGGGAACACCTCGCCGGGCGTCGGGATGGGGCGGTCCGGCCGCGGGGCGGCGGGTTGCGGGCGGGGGGCGGCGGGCGGCTCCGCGGGCTTCTCCGGTGCCGCCGGCCGGGGGCCGGGCTTGGGCCGGTCCGCCTCCTCCGGCGCCGTCCGCCCGCCCGGCAGGGCCAGCAGCCGGGTGCGCCGCGCCATCGGCGCACCGTCCGTGCGCGAGGCCGGCACGGCGGCCTGGGCGATGCATTCGCAGCGGCGCAGCAGCGCCGCGCGACGGCCGGCCTCGGCCCTGCCGGACGCGGCCGCGCAGAGCGTTCGCAGCGCGGCGACGTCCTCCGCGCCGGGCCGGCAGCCCGCCGCCAGGGCGTCCTGGAGGCGCTCCAGATAGCCGGGCGCGGCCCCGGGCAGGGCGGAGCGGTAGCGGGCGAGGTCGGCGAGGAGGAAGGCGCGCAGCCTGCCGCCCTCGCGGGCCGCCTCGTCCACGGCTTCGACGAGCCGGAGGCAGTCCTGCACCTCCTCGGCCCGCGCGGGACCGGGGTGCCGGAGGACGGAGTGGGGCCGGAGTGCGATGGCGAGGGCACGACGCAGTACGCGCAGCTCGTCCGCGCTGAACGCCATGCCGCCGCGGGATCCATAAGGCGTGGGCATGCACCGACTTTAAGTGCTAAACGGACAATTTTGGCCTATTCCGTCATTTCGGCGTGGCATGCGCCGGAACCCGGCCGGAACCGGGTTCCCCGCAAATGTCCCGGGGCGCGAATGCCGCCGAATACCCTCGAATGCCTACGCGCCCCCGGATCGTTCCCGGGGGCGTTCCGGAGCGTTCCGGAGCGGATTACGTGCGCGAGACGTTGCGCTCGTAGACCAGGCGCAGACCGATCAGCGTGAGCCACGGTTCGTGCTCGTCGATCACCGACGCCTCGCCCAGCACCATCGGCGCGAGTCCGCCCGTCGCGATGACCGTCACGTCGTCCGGGTCGGCGGCCAGCTCCCGCGCCATCCGGTTCACGACCCCGTCGACCTGGCCCGTGAAGCCGTAGAGGATGCCCGACTGCATCGCCTCGACGGTGTTCTTGCCGATGACGCTGCGCGGCCGGGCCAGCTCGATCTTGCGCAGCTGGGCGCCGCGGACGCCCAGCGCCTCCACCGAGATCTCGATGCCCGGGGCGATCACGCCGCCGACGTACTCCCCGCGCGCGCTCACCGCGTCGAACGTGGTGGCCGTGCCGAAGTCGACGACCACGCACGGCCCGCCGTACAGCTCGACGGCGGCGACCGCGTTGATGATGCGGTCGGCGCCGACCTCCTTGGGGTTGTCCATCAGGATCGGCACCCCCGTCTTCACACCCGGCTCGACGAGGATCGCCGGCACGTCGCCGTAATAGCGACGGGTCACCTCGCGCAGCTCGTGCAGGACCGACGGCACGGTCGAGCAGATGGCGATGCCCTCGATGCCCTCCCCCAGCTCGTCCCCGAGCAGCGGGTGCCTGCCCATCAGTCCCTGGATGAGCACGGCCAGTTCGTCGGCCGTGCGGCGGGCGTCCGTGGAGATGCGCCAGTGCTCCACGATGTCCTCGCCGTCGAACAGGCCGAGGACGGTGTGGGTGTTGCCGACATCGATGGTGAGCAGCATCAGACGGTTTCTTCCCGGAGGTCCAGCCCGATGTCGAGGATCGGGGAGGAGTGGGTGAGCGCCCCGACGGCGAGGAAGTCGACGCCCGCCTCGGCGTACGCACGGGCGTTGGCGAGCGCGAGGCGCCCGGAGGACTCCAGCAGGGCGCGCCCTGCGACGAGTTCAACGGCCTCACGCGTCTGCTCGACCGTGAAGTTGTCCAGCAGGATCAGGTCCGCGCCCTCGGCTAGGATCGGCGGGATCTGGTCGATCCGGTCCACCTCGACCTCGATCGCGACGTCCGGGAACTGCTCCCGCACGGCCTTGAACGCCTCGGCGACGCCGCCCGCGGCGATGACGTGGTTGTCCTTGATGAGTGCGGCGTCCGACAGCGACATGCGGTGGTTGACGCCACCGCCGCACCGCACCGCGTACTTCTCCAGGGCGCGCAGACCGACCGTGGTCTTGCGGGTGTCGCGGACGGCCGCCTTGGTGCCGTGCAGTACGTCCGCCCACGCGCGCGTGGCGGTGGCGATGCCCGACAGGCGGCACAGGATGTTGAGCGCGCTGCGCTCGCCGGTCAGCAGGTCGCGTGTGTGCGTCCGGACGGTCAGAAGCTTCTGGCCGGCCTCCACCCGGTCGCCGTCCTCGACGTGCCGCTCGACCTCGAATTCCTCGGTGCACACGACGGAGAGGATCGCCTCCGCGACGCGCAGCCCGGCGACGGTGCCCGCCTCCCGGGCGGTGAAGTCGGCGGTGGCGACGGCGTCGTGGGGGATGGTGGCGAAGGTGGTGATGTCCTTGCCGCCGTCCAGGTCCTCGTCGATGGCGAGGTGGGCGATGTCCTCGATCTGCAGCGGGTCCAGTCCTGCTGCGGCCAGGAGCGCGGAGAGGTCGGGGTCGAGGCCGCACTCCATGGCCTCGGCGTCCGTCTCGCCGCAGGCGCAGCCGGCGCCGCAGCCGGCCGCGTCCTCACCGATCTGGTGCAAGGGAAGTTCCTCGGGGGTGCCGGACATGGTGCTCACGTGCTTCTCCTCGGTGGCAGCGGAGGTTACGGGCGGAAAGGCGGCCGTCCCGGTGGTGGAGGCCGCGAGGGTACGGTCGGGGCCGAGCGTCACCAGCAGGTGGCGGCGCCAGGCGACGTCGTCCCGGTCGGGCCGGTCCTCGCGCCAGTGGCAGCCGCGGGTCTCCTCGCGGCGGAGCGCGGCGGCGACCAGGACGCGGGCGACGAGCAGGAGGTTGGTGGCCTCCCAGCTCTCGGTGCCGGCGGCTTCCGGCGGGGCGGCGCAGTCGGTGTGGAGGCGCTCCAGCTGCTCCGCCGCCGTGCTCAGGCTCTCTGCGGAGCGCAGGACGCCCGCACCGGCGGTCATGATGCGCTGGACGGCCTGACGGGCCTCGGGGGCGACGAGGCACGACGCCGGGGCGGCCTCGTCCGCCGGCTCCCGGCCCGCCGCGGCGACGGCGGCCGTGCCGATGTCCGAGGCGATCCGCTCGGCGAACACCAGCCCTTCCAGCAGGGAGTTGGACGCCAGCCGGTTCGCGCCGTGCACACCGGTGCAGGCCACCTCGCCGCAGGCGTACAGCCCGGGAACCGTCGTCCGTCCGTACAGATCCGTCCGCACGCCGCCGGAAGCGTAGTGCGCGGCCGGAGCCACCGGAACGGGCTCGGTGACCGGGTCGATGCCGTGCGACCGGCAGGCCGCCAGGATGGTGGGGAAGCGGCGCTCCCACATCTGCGCCCCGAAGTGCCGGGCGTCGAGGAACATGTGCTCCGCGCCGGTCTCCTGCATGCGCCGCATGATGCCCTTGGCGACGATGTCGCGCGGTGCCAGCTCGGCGAGTTCGTGCTGCCCGGCCATGAAGCGGTGGCCCTCGGCATCGACGAGGTGGGCGCCTTCGCCGCGCACCGCCTCCGAGACGAGCGGCTGCTGCCCCTCGGACCCGGGACCGAGCCACAGGACGGTCGGATGGAACTGGACGAACTCCAGGTCCGAGACCTCCGCACCGGCGCGCAGGGCGAGTGCCACCCCGTCGCCCGTGGAGACGGCCGGGTTGGTGGTCGCGGAGAACACCTGGCCCATGCCGCCGGTCGCCAGGACGACCGCTCCGGCCCGCACGGCGCCGACGCCGTCACGCTGTCCCTCGCCCATCACGTGCAGGGAGACGCCCGCGGCCCGGCCGTCCGCGTCCTTGAGGAGGTCGAGGACCAGCGCGTGCTCGATGGTCTCGATGCCCGCGGCCCGCACGGCCTCGACCAGCGCCCGGGAGATCTCGGCGCCGGTGGCGTCGCCGCCGGCGTGTGCGATGCGGCGGCGGTGGTGGCCGCCCTCGCGGGTCAGCAGGATCTCGCCGGTGACGTCGTCGGTGTCGAACTGCGCGCCGGTGGCGATGAGTCTGCGGACGGCGTCAGGGCCTTCGGTGACGAGTGTGCGCACGGCGTCCTCGTCGCACAGGCCCGCACCGGCGACGAGGGTGTCGTCCAGGTGCTGCCCGGGGGAGTCGCCGTCGCCGAGGGCGGCCGCGATGCCGCCCTGCGCCCAGCGCGTCGAACCGTCGTCCAGGAGGGCCTTGGTGACGACGGTGACCTTCTGCCCGGCCGCTGCGCAGCGCAGCGCGATGGTGAGTCCGGCGACGCCGGAGCCCACCACGACGACGTCGGCGTCGACCGACCAGCCGGGGCGGGGCGCGTGCAGGCGTATACCGGTCATCGGTCTTCTCCGAACGCCCCGAAGACGAGAGGCATGTTGTCGATCAGGCGGGTGGTGCCCACCTTGGCGGCGACAGCGAGAACGGCCTCGCCGGTGAAGTCGTCGGAGACTTCGGTGAAGTCCGCCGGGTCGACGAGGGCGAGGTAGTCGAGGTCGACCGGCGGCGTCAGCTGCGCAGCCGCGTGCAGGACGACGTGTGCGGCGTGCCGGACGGCGCCCGGGCCGAGTTCGACGACGTTGTGGGCGGCGAGCAGGGCGCGCGACAGCTCGAGCGCGGAGGCCCGGTCGGCGTCGGAGAGGTAGCGGTTGCGGCTGGAGAGCGCCAGCCCGTCGGTCTCGCGGACCGTGGGGACGGCCACGATCTCGACGGGGAAGTTCAGGTCGCGCACCATGCGGCGGATCAGGGCGAGTTGCTGCGCGTCCTTCTGACCGAACAGGGCGACGTCCGGGAGCGTCAGGTGCAGCAGCTTGGCGACGACCGTGAGCATCCCGTCGAAGTGGCCGGGGCGGAAGGCGCCTTCGAGCCGCTCGCCCATCGGCCCCGCCGTGACGCGGACCTGGGGCTCGCCGCCGGGGTAGACCTCGTCGGCGGCAGGGGCGAACACGACGTCCGCGCCCGCCTCTTCGGCGACGGCGAGGTCGGCGTCGAGGGTGCGCGGGTAGCGCTCGAGGTCCTCGCCGGCGCCGAACTGCAGCGGGTTGACGAAGACCGTGACGACCACCTGGCCGTCCGCACCGGCCAGTTCGCGGGCGGTGCGGATCAGGGCCGCGTGGCCCTCGTGCAGGGCGCCCATGGTCATCACGACGGCACGGCGGCCGCTGCGCGGCGGCCCGTGGAGCTCCGCCGCCGTGCGGGCGAGTCGGGGGGTGGTCACTTGTTGCCTCCGTCCGCGAGGACGCCGAGCAGGTCCTCCGCCAGTTCGGGCTTGAGCAGGCCGTGCGCGAGGGCGCGGTCCGCGGTGGTGCGGGCCATCGCCAGGTATCCGGCGACGGCCTGGGGCGCATGGGCGCGCAGCTCCGCGATGTGGGCGGCCACCGTGCCCGCGTCGCCGCGCGCGACGGGCCCGGTGAGGGCGGCGTCGCCGCTGCGCAGGGCGTTGTCGAGGGCGGCGCCGAGGAGCGGGCCGAGCATCCGGTCGGGGTGCTCCACGCCGGCCGTGCCCAGCAGTTCCATGGCCTGGGCGACGAGGGTGACGAGGTGGTTGGCGCCGAGGGCGAGGGCCGCGTGGTAGAGCGGGCGCGCCGCCTCCTCGATCCACTCGGGCTCGCCGCCCATCTCGATGACCAGCGCCTCGGCGGCCAGCCGCAGTTCCTCGGGGGCCGTGACGCCGAAGGAGCACCCGGCCAGCCGCTGGACGTCGACCGGGGTGCCGGTGAAGGTCATCGCGGGGTGCAGGGCCAGCGGCAGGGCGCCGGCCCGCCGGGCGGGGTCCAGGACGGCGGTGCCGTGCCGCCCCGAGGTGTGCACCAGGAGCTGTCCCGGGCGGACCGTGCCGGTCTCGGCGAGGCCGGCGACGAGGCCGGGCAGGGCGTCGTCGGGGACGGTGAGCAGGACGAGCTCGGCGTGCGCCAGCACCTCGGCGGGCGCCATCACGGGAACGCCGGGGAGCATGGTCTCCGCGCGTCGCCGGGAGGCGTCGGAGACGCCGGACACGGCGACCGGGCGGTGCCCTGCGAGCTGGAGCGAGGCGGCCAGTGCGGGGCCGACCCGGCCTGCGCCGACGACGCCGACGGTGAGCCGGGCGGGGCGGTCCTGGGGGCTCGGGTGCTCCGAGGAGAGGTGTGCGTTCACGCGGCGGGATGCCTTCCGTTCCAGTCCGCGGGGGTACCGGACGATTCCTTTGTCATGCTACGCGAGCCCCTCCACGCCCCTCCGGTCCGACTGTCTGATGAATAGGGCTGCGCTGTGGATAACTCCGGGCGGGTGCCGGGCCGGTGCGCGATGATCGGCCCATGACCGACAACGGGGATCACACAGGGGTGGACCGCGCCCGCAGGCTGGCGGCGCTGCACGGGGCGGAGCGGACGCTCTCGGCAAGCCCGTTCGCGGAGCGGCTCGGCGAGCGGCTGACGCGGCTGGCGGCCGAGGCGCCGGACGTCTACGACCTGGCCGAATGGCCGGATATCTACGGGGACGGGGTGGTCGCCGAGCTGGAGCGGCGGGTCGCGGAGCTGCTCGGCACGGAAGCGGCCGCGTTCTTCCCCACGGGGACGATGGCCCAGCAGGTGGCGCTGCGCTGCTGGGCGGGGCGCACGGGCGGCGATGCGGTGGCCATGCATCCGCTGTCCCATCTGGAGATGCACGAGCGGAGAGCGTATGCGCAGCTCAGCGGGTTGCGGGCGGTGCACACCACGCAGGAGCACCGGCCGCCCACGGCGGCGGAGGTGCGGGAGCTGGAGGAGCCCTTCGGGACGCTCGCGCTGGAGCTGCCGCTGCGCGAGCCCGGTTTCCTGCTGCCCACGTGGGAGGAGCTCTGCGAGGTCGTGGAGGCGGCCCGCGAGCGGGATGCGGTGGTCCACTTCGACGGGGCGCGGCTGTGGGAGTGCACGGAGCACTTCGGGGTCGGGCTGCCGGAGCTGGCCGGCCTGGCCGACTCGGTGTACGTGTCCTTCTACAAGTCGCTCGGCGGCATATCGGGAGCCGCGCTCGCGGGCCCGGCATCGCTGATCGAGGAGGCCGTCGCCTGGCGGCACCGGTACGGCGGGCAGCTGTTCCAGCAGTGGCCCGCGGCGCTCGCCGCGCTGGCCGGGCTGGACCGTGAGCTGCCGCGGCTGCCGTCGTACGTGGCGCAGGCGAAGGTCGTGGCCCGGGCCCTGGAAGAGGCCTTCCGCGCCGCCGGGGTGCCCTGGTTCCGGGTGCATCCGGAGGTGCCGCACACCCACCAGTTCCAGGTGTGGCTGCCGTATCCGGCCGGCGTGCTGGAGGAGGCCGGGGTGCGGTTCGCGGAGGAGACCGGCACCTGGGTGTTCGACCGCTGGTCCGGGGCGCCGGTGCCCGGCATGTCGATCACCGAGGTCACGGTCGGCGCGTCAGCGCTGGGCTGGACGCCCGCAGACGTCCGCGACGCGATCGGCGCCGTGCTGGAGCGGGCGGACCGGCTGCGCGGCTGACGGGCGGCGCACGGCGGCGGCGCCGGTGGCGGCGCGGCGGCCCGGCCGCAACAGGCCGAGGAGGGCGGACCATCCTGCACGGCGGGCGGCGGAGCGCTCGTCGACGACGGCCCGGAAGCGCCACCAGGTACGGATCTCGCGGAGGGCCTGCACCTCGCCGGTGCCCGGTGCGGGCGGGGCGGGCTCGTGGTGACGGGCGGCGCGGTGGAGGTCGAGCATGTGCTGCTGGATCGCGTTCATGCACTCCACCGTGCGGCGCCCGGGCGGCTGCCGCACTTGGATTGACAAGGACCGTCAATCGACGGCCCGACCTGCGGAAAGAAAGGCACGATGGGCGCATGAGCGTGACGATCGACATCGCCGGGCTGCCGCCCGAGCGCATGGTGTTCAGCCCGTCGCCGCTGGCCGAGCTGTGCACCGCGCTGCATGCCCTGGCCGAGCCCGGGCACCACCCCGGGCTGCACGGCTGGACGACCGCGACGAACGCTTCCCTGAAGCCGGATCTCGCGGACCGGCTGTGCGAGGCGGAGTTCCTGTGGAACTCGACCTTCTCGGACATCTCCATGCCGTTCGCGGCGCTCCCCGGTACGCACGGCAGGCCGGGTGCCACACTCGCCGAGGACCTGGACATCCTGGACCGGCTCGACGACGACGTGTACGTCAACGCCGCCCTGGAGATCTCCTGCACCCACCGGTACTCCGAGGGCGGCCCGTCGCCGCTCTCCGACGCCAAGGCCCGCGCAGGAGCTCTGGAGCGGGCCACGGCGCGGGGCCCCCGGCAGCTGGCGTTCGCCCAGCGGCTGTTGGAGGATCCGCCGACGGTACGGGCCTGGATCCGCCGCCTGTTCGAGGACTGCGCAGAGGCGTTCTTCGACGCCGTCTGGCAGCGGGTGCGGGTCCAACTGGCCGCCGACGCCCGGCACAAGGCGGAGGTGCTGCGTCACAGGGGCCTGGCCGAGGCACTGGCCGAGGTCTCGGCGGCGGTGACCCTGGACGCCGACGGGAGCCGGATCGGTGTCGACAAGATCAGCACCGGCCGCACCACAGCGCTCGACCCGGCCGTCGGAGCGGGCGTCACGTTCGTCCCGTCCTCCCTCGGCTGGCCGCACCTGTGGGTGCTGCACGCGCCCGGCTGGCGCCCGGTGATCCACTACCCGGTGGCCGCACCCGAGCTGCCCGGCCCCGCCGCGCTGGACGTGCTCAAGCTGCGCCTGGAGGCCCTGGCCCATCCGATGCGGATACGGATGTGCCGCTACCTGGCCCGTGGTGCCTACACCACGAGCGAGCTGGCGGCCACGCACGGCATCACCGCGCCCGAGGTCTCGCGGCACGTGGCCGTGCTGAAGAAGGCCGGGCTGATCACGACCCGCCGCCGCGGCCGGTACGTGCTGCACCAGCTGGACCTGACCGTGGTGGCCCGGCTGGGCAGCGACTTCCTGGAGGGGGTGCTGCGCTGACCGCTACTGCAGCCCGCCGCCCCCGGCCCGGACGAGGCCGCTCTCGTAGGCCATCACCACGACCTGCACCCGGTCCCGCAGCCCCAGCTTGGTGAGGATGCGGCCGACATGGGTCTTCACGGTGGCCTCCGACAGCACCAGCCGCGCCGCGATCTCGCCGTTGGACAGCCCCTGGGCCACCAGCAGCATCACCTCGCGCTCGCGCTCGGTCAGCCGGCCGATCTCGGCGCTGGTCGGCTCGTTGGCGGTGCGCGGCAGCATGGGCGTGAAGCGGTCCAGCAGCCGGCGGGTGGTGCTCGGGGCGACCACGGCGTCGCCGCTGTGCACGGACCGGATGGCGCCCAGCAGTTCGCCCGGCGGCACGTCCTTGAGCATGAAGCCGCTCGCACCGGCCTTGAGGGCGGAGAAGGCGTACTCGTCGAGGTCGAAGGTGGTGAGGATGAGCACCTTCGGCGGGTTCTCCTGGGCGCAGATGCGGCGGGTCGCCTCGACCCCGTCCAGCCGCGGCATCCGGACGTCCATCAGGACCACGTCCACGGGCGTGCCGGCCAGCGCCTCGAGCGCCTCCACGCCGTCCCCGGCCTCGGCGACGACCTCCATGTCGGGCTGGGCCGCCAGCACCATGCGGAAGCCGGTGCGCAGCAGCACCTGGTCGTCGACGAGCATCACGCGGATCGACATGCGGGTTCCTTTTCTCTGCCGTTCAGTTGATTGCTGGTTGTCGCGTTGCTGGTGGACAGGTTCCCAGAAGCCCGCCGTCAGCGGCCGCCCGGCTTGATCGGCAGCAGGACGCTGATCCGGAAGCCGCCGCCGGGCCGCGGTCCCGCGTCCAGGGTGCCGCCGATCATGCCGACCCGCTCGCGCATGCCGATCAGGCCGTGCCCCATGCCGTCCGCGCCGCCCGACTCGTAGAGCTCGTGCTGTGCGCCGCGGCCGTCGTCCTCGACGAGCAGTCCCAGCCCGTCGTCGAAGTAGGTCAGCTGCACGCTCGCCCCGACGTCCGGTCCGCCGTGCTTGCGGGTGTTGGTGAGTGCTTCCTGCACGATCCGGTAGGCCGTCAGCTCCACGCCGCTGGGCAGCGGGCGCGGCGCGCCCTCGACCTTGAACTCCACGGGCAGCCCGGCGCCCCGCACCTGCTCGACCAGTTCGCCGATCTGCTCCACGTCGGGCTGCGGGACGTACTCGCCGCCCTCCCCCGCGCCCTCCTCGGTGCGCAGCACGCCCAGCAGCCGGCGCATCTCCGTCAGCGCCTGGCGGCCGGTGCCGGAGATCGTCTCCAGTGCCTGCTTGGCCTGCTCGGGCGAGGAGTCCAGGACGTAGGCGGCGCCGTCCGCCTGCACCACCATCACGGACACGTTGTGGGCGACCACGTCGTGCAGTTCGCGGGCGATGCGGGCGCGTTCGGCGGTCACGGCCATGCGCGACTGCTGCTCCCGCTCCTTCTCCAGCCGCTCGGCGCGCTCCTCCAGCTGGGCCCAGTAGGCACGCCGGGTCCGCATGGAGTCGCCCAGCACCCAGGCGAGCAGGAAGGGCACGGTGACGAAGACCGTCGCTATCACCTGGCTGGGCACCGACTGGTGCGGCTCCGGCCAGCGGACGGTGGCGATCGCGGGCGCGAACAGGCCCGCGATCAGGGCGAACCGGGAGGCCCAGCGGGTGCCGCCGGACGCCACGGTGTAAACGATCACGAGCATCGCGAAGTCGGCGACGTCCGCCGAGGCACCGGTGACCACCTGGCCCACGCCGACCGCGGCCGCCAGCAGCAGCATCTTCTCCGGCGCCCGCCGCCGCAGGGCGATCACCGTGCACAGCGCGAACGCCGCGACGATCTTGACGGCGACCGGCCCCTCGCTGCCCCCTTCCGCGATGGACAGGGCGCTCAGCATCAGCAGCAGGAGAGCCCAGAAGCTGTCCACTCCCGTGGGGTGTCTGCGGAGGAAGTCGTAGAGGCGCTGCACGTCACCCAGCGTAGGCACGTCGAGTACGTGCCGGGGTCAACCGGACGATCGATCCGTCGACTCCTCCTCTACTCCCCAAGGTGGAGGCACCGGCACCGCCGTGCGCGCATACGGTGTGCCTATGGGAAGCGAGACGACCAGGCCCGACCCGTCGTGGCTGCCGTGGCGGGAGGCGGCGGAGGCCGCGCTGTACGGCCCCGGCGGCTTCTACCGCCGCCCCGAGGGCCCGGCCGGTCACTTCCGCACCTCGGTGCACGCCTCCCCGCTCTTCGCGGGAGCGGTCGTGGAACTGCTGCGCCGCGTCGACGCCGCGCTCGGGCACCCGGCGGAGCTGGCGTTCACCGACATGGGCGCCGGGCGCGGGGAGCTCGTCTCGGGCGTGCTCGACCGGTGCCCGCCGGAACTGGCCGGGCGGCTGCGCCCGTACGCCGTGGAGCTCGCGGACCGGCCCGCCGGGCTCGATGCGCGCATCACCTGGCTGGACGAGCCCCCGCAGGGGACGGAGGGCCTGCTGTTCGCCAACGAGTGGCTGGACAACGTGCCGCTCGACGTCGCCGAGGCGGACGGCGAGGGCACGGCCCGTCAGGTCCTGGTCCGGCCCGACGGCGAGGAGCTGCTGGGCGACCCGGTCTCCGGGGAGGACGCCGCCTGGCTGGAGCGCTGGTGGCCCCTGGAGGGCGCCCCGCCCGGCAGCCGGGCCGAGATCGGCCGCCCGCGCGACGCCGCCTGGGCCCGGGCCGCGGGCGGGCTGCGGGCCGGGCTGGCCGTCGCCGTGGACTACGCCCACGAGCGGGCCGCCCGGCCGCCGTTCGGCACCCTGGCCGGCTTCCGCGAGGGCCGCGAGGTGCGGCCGGTGCCCGACGGTTCGTGCGACGTCACCGCGCACGTGGCGCTCGACGCCTGCGCGGGCCCGGGCGCCCGGGTGCTCAGCCAGCGCGAGGCGCTGCGCGCTCTCGGCCTGGACGGCCGCCGCCCGCCGCTCGCGCTCGCCTCGTCCGACCCGGCCGCCTACGTACGGGCGCTCGGCGCGGCCGGCGAGGCGACGGAGCTGACCTCCCCCGGCGGCCTGGGCAGCTTCGGCTGGCTGCTCCAGCCGGTGGGCCCGGCCTGCGCGGACGTGCTGGGCGCGGACGCCGGGGACAGCTGAGAAACTGTCCCCATGACGGAGACGACAGTCGGCATCGGCGGCGCGGCGGAGAGCACCGACATGGTGCTCAACATCGGCCCTCAGCACCCGTCCACCCACGGGGTGCTGCGGCTGCGCCTCGTCCTCGACGGGGAGCGGGTCCGCAGCGCGGAGCCGGTCATCGGCTATATGCACCGGGGCGCGGAGAAGCTGTTCGAGGCACGCGACTACCGGCAGATCATCATGCTCGCCAACCGCCACGACTGGCTGTCGGCCTTCTCCAACGAGCTCGGCGTGGTGATGGCCGTCGAGCGGATGCTGGGCATGGAGGTGCCCGAGCGCGCGGTGTGGCTGCGCACGCTGCTGGCCGAGCTCAACCGGGTGCTCAACCACCTGATGTTCCTGGGCTCGTATCCGCTGGAGCTCGGCGGCATCACCCCCGTCTTCCACGCGTTCCGCGAGCGCGAGGAGCTCCAGACGGTGATGGAGGAGGTCTCCGGCGGCCGGATGCACTACATGTTCAACCGCGTCGGCGGCCTCAAGGAGGACCTGCCCGCGGGCTGGCTCGGCCGGGCCCGGCACGCGGTGGCCGAGGTCCGTTCCCGGATGGACGTCTACGACCGGCTGGTCCTCGGCAACGAGATCTTCCGCGGCCGGACGCGCGGCGTGGGTGTCCTCGCCCCGGAGGCGGTGCACGCCTACGGGGTCAGCGGGCCCATCGCCCGCGCCTCCGGCGTCGGCTTCGACCTGCGCCGCGACGAGCCGTACCTGGCCTACGCCGAGCTGGCGGACGTGCTGAAGGTCGTCACCCGCGAGGAGGGCGACTGCCTGGCCCGCTTCGAGTGCCTGCTGGAGCAGACGCACAACTCCCTGGAGCTGGCCGGGGCCTGTCTGGACCGGCTGGCGGAGCTTCCGCCCGGCCCGGTCAACCAGCGGCTGCCCAAGGTGCTCAAGGCCCCCGAGGGCGCGACCTACGCCTGGACCGAGAACCCGCTCGGCCTGAACGGCTACTACCTCGTCTCCAAGGGCGAGAAGACCCCGTACCGGCTGAAGCTCCGCTCGGCGTCGTTCAACAACATCCAGGCGCTGATCGAGCTGCTCCCGGGGACCCTGGTCGCGGACATGGTCGCGATCCTGGGCTCGATGTTCTTCGTCGTGGGCGACATCGACAAGTAGGAGGCAGGGCCCCGGCCTCGGCCGGGGCCCCGGCCGCTACGAGATCGCGCTGCGCAGCTCCGCGACGTCGATCTGCTCGGTCTCGTCGTGGGCGGTCAGGTCGATGACCTTGCCGTCCGCGTCGGCCCCGGCCTCGGCCTCCGCCTCGGCGAGCGCCTCCTCGCCGACGACATCGGCCAGATCCTGCTCCTCCACCGGCTTGGAGGAGGCGGCCGGGACGCGGCGGGTGCCGAAGAAGTCGAAGCCGCCCCGGGCGCGGGAGGCGGGCCGGTGCGCGGGGCCCTGCGGGACGAGGGCCGCCGAGGGTGCGGCCGCCGGCTTCGCCGCGTCCTGGGACGGGGCCTCGGGCTCGGACGCCGCATCGGACGCCGAATCGGCCTTCGTGTCTGCCTTCTTCGCTTCGGCCTTCGCCACTGCCTGGGCCTTCGGCTCGGACTCCGGCTCGGGCTTCGGCTCGGGTGCGGAATCCGGCTCGGGCGCCGGCCCCGTGCCGCGGGCGGCGGCGGCCCGCTGGCGTGCCGCGTTGCGCTCCAGGTCGCGGAGGGCGTCGGCGGCCTTGCGGAAGGCCGCCGCGCCGGGCCGCGTCTCCCCGTCGGCCGGGCGGTCCGCGGCCGCGGGCTCCAGCTCCTTCGCCGTCTTCGTCCTGGCGAGCAGGCGCCGCCCCTCCAGGGCGCTCGCGCGCCCGGTCTCGGCGGTGGCGTAGCGGCGCAGCAGGTCGGCGTGCTCGGTACGGAGCCGGGCGAGCTCGGCACGCTTGGTGCGGAGCTTGGCCTCGATGCGGGCCTTGGCCAGGCCCGCCTCCTCCAGGTCCGTCTCCAGCTCGGCGATGCGCTCGTCGGTCTTCCACTCGTCGCGCGCCCGGGCGGCGGTGAGCTGGGCGACGCGCTTGCCCGCGGAACGGTCCCAGCGGCGCATCAGCACGGCTCCGACGACCGCGGCGGCGGAGGCCGCGACGGCCAGGCTGCGGATGAGGAGCGTTTCCTCCACCAACCAGGCAGCGGCGGCGCAGGCGACCGATGTCGCGGCGACCGTCGATGCGGGAAGAAGCCGGTGCAGGGGTGCGGAATGGCGGTGGCGTCCTCGTGGCATGGCCTGAAACTTACCGTGCGTTGCCACGGGAGTGTGACCCCACCACCAAACTCTTCCCTTGATCTTACTTCTCCCCTACTTCACTCGTTCCCCGGCTTCCCCTCTTCGCCGTCTCCCGTCACCGCGTCACTTGGCCACCAGGCCCTTGTCCTTGAGGTACTTCGCGGCCACGTCCGCGGGCTTGAGCCGTTCGGCGTCGACCTTCTTGTTGAGTTCGGTCAGATCTGCCGTGGTCAGCACCCTGGTGAGCTTGGCCAGCGCTTCTTCGATCTTCTGCGAACCCGCCCTCCGGTTATTCACCACCGGCAGGACGTTGTCGGAGTTCTGGAGCTTCTTGTCGTCCTCGAGCAGCACCAGCCCGAACGGCTTGAGCGTGGCGTCCGTGGTCGTGGTCAGCAGCAGCTGGTCCTTGCCGTCCTTGACCGCCTGCTTGGCCTGGGTGCTGCCGATCTCCAGCGGGTCGACGCCGGTGACCTTGATCCCGTAGGTCTTCTCCAGGCCCGGTTGGCAGAAGGGCCGCTGGGAGCATTCGTCACCTGCTGCGATGCGCACCGCCTCGCCCGACTTTCCAAGATCGGAAAGCGTCTTGAGGTGGTGTTTTTCCGCGAACTCGGCCGTGACGGCGAAGGCGTTCTGATCGACCGCCCGGCCCGGGTCGAGCACCTTGAGGCCGCGTGGTTCGGCGAGTTTGCGCAGGGCCTTCACCGTCGCATCGGCATCGGGGGAAGCGACGGCGGGGGCGTCCTTGCCGTTCTGCTTCTTGTTCAGGAATTCCGCGAGCGTCGCCGCATACTCCGGGACGACATCGATCTGTCCCTTCTCCAGAGCCGGTTCATACAGCTCACGCGCATCGACGGTCTTGATCGACGTCGAATATCCGGCGTCCTTCAGCAGCCCCGCGTATATCTCCGCGAGCACCTTGGACTCGGTGAACGACGCCGACCCGATCACCAGCGAGCCCGCACCCCCGCCGGAGCCGCCGCCCTCGCCGGACTTCTCCAGGCTGTTGCCGCCGCACGCGGCGAGGCCGGCCGTCAGGGCCACGGCGCCTATCGCCGCCGGCAGGGCGCGGGCGGTCCGCGCCCTGCGCGGGGTCCTGGTCATGCGTACTCCATTCCGTCGGGGCGGCCGCTGCGCCGACGCAGCGGGTCCAGCCCGCGCTGCGCGAGGACGAAGGCGCCCTCGACCAGCAGGGCCAGCACGGCCACGAGCAGGGCGCCGGCCACCACCTGTGCAGTGTCGGTGAGCCGGAAACCGGCGGTGATGATGCGCCCGAGGCCGCCGCCCCCGGGCAGCGCGGCCAGCGTGGTCGTGGCCACGACCTGGACGGCCGCGGAGCGGATGCCGGTGACGATGAACGGGAAGGCCAGCGGCAGTTCGACCCGGGCCACTATCTGACCCCCCGTCATACCCATGCCGCGGGCGGCCTCCACGACGCCCCGGTCCACTTCACGCATGCCCACATAGGCGTTGGTGAGCAACGGCGGTATCGCGAACAGGACCAGCGCGATGACGGTCGGCCAGGAGCCGTGCGTCCCCAGCGGGCTGAGCAGCAACAGCACCAGCACCGCGAACGTCGGCACCGCGCGCCCCGCGTTGGAGATGTTCACCGCCAACGCCCCGCCGCGGCCCAGGTGGCCGAGGAGCACGGCCACGGGCAGCGCGATCGCACACGAGATCAACAGGCAGACGGCGGTGAGGAAGAGGTGCTGGCCGAGCCGGTGCCACACGCCCTCCGCCCCCGTCCAGTGGGAGCCGGTGGACAGCCAGGTCCAGGTCCTCGGGAAAACGTCCATCAGGCCGCCACCGCCTCGGCGTCGACGGGCCGTCCTGCACGGCGGCCCGTACGCCTGCGCGTGCGCGTCCACGGCGTCAACAGCCGCTGCACCAGCAGGAGCAGGACATCCGCCCCGACGGCGAGGACCACGCACAGCACCGAGGCCGTGAGCACCTGCGCCTTGAAGTAGCTGCGCATTCCTTCGTAGATGAGATTGCCCAGGCCGCCGTATCCGATGATCGCGCCCACCGTGGTGAGCGAGACCGTGGAGACCGTGGCGATCCGCAGGCCGGCCATCAACGCGGGCAGGGCCAGCGGGAGTTCGACGCCGAACAGCAGCCGGACCGGCCCGTAGCCCATGCCGCGCGCCGCCTCTCGGGCCTCCTCCGGGACGGCGGCGAGGCCGGCCAGGATGTTGCGCACGAGGATCGTCAGCGAATACAGCACCAGGCCCGTCACCACGACGGCCGCCGACAGCCCGAACACCGGCACCAGCAGCGAGAACATCGCCAGCGACGGCACCGTGTAGAGCACCGTGGTCAGCCCGAGGACCGGGCCCGCCACGCTGCGCCGTCGGCGCGCCAGCAGGGCCAGCGGAAGGGCGACCAGCAGCCCCAGCGCGACCGATGCCACTGTGATGCCGATGTGCTGCAGCACGGCATCCGTGAGCTCCTGCCCCCGCGTCCGCACGTACTCACCGCAGATCCAGTCATTGCTGATCAGGCAGTTCCCGTCCGCCGCCATCCGTGCGCTCACCTCCCCCTCGGCATTCACCGTCGGTCACTGGCGACCCTAACCCCCGGCACCGACAATCGCCTCCGGCGAGGCCCCTTGCCATCCGGCAGCAACATTGTTCGACCACAATGGGGTGTCATGATCCGCTTCGAGCACGTGACCAAACGCTTCGCCGACGGCACGACCGCCGTGGACGACCTGTCCTTCGAGGTGGCGGAGGGCGAGCTCGTCACGCTCGTCGGACCGTCGGGGTGCGGCAAGACGACCACGATGAAGATGGTCAACCGGCTGATCGAGCCCACCGGCGGCCGCATCCTGGTGAACGGCGAGGACATCTCGGCCGTCGACCCCGTCGAGCTGCGCCGCCGCATCGGCTACGTCATCCAGCAGGTGGGCCTCTTCCCGCACAAGACGGTGCTGGAGAACACGGCCACCGTGCCGCACCTGCTCGGCTGGCAGCGCAGGAAGGCCCGCGACCGTGCGGCGGAGCTGCTCGACCTGGTCGGCCTCGATCCGGCCGTCTACGGCGACCGCTACCCCGACCAGCTCTCCGGCGGCCAGCGCCAGCGCGTCGGAGTGGCCCGGGCCCTCGCGGCGGACCCGCCCGTCCTCCTGATGGACGAACCCTTCGGCGCCGTCGACCCCGTGGTCCGCGAACGGCTGCAGAACGAATTCCTGCGGCTGCAGTCGCAGGTGCGCAAGACGGTGCTCTTCGTCACCCACGACATCGAGGAGGCCGTCCGGCTGGGCGACCGCATCGCGGTGTACGGGAACGGGCGCATCGAACAGTTCGACGCACCGGCGGCGGTGCTGGGGGCGCCGGCCACGCCGTACGTGGCCGACTTCGTCGGGGCGGACCGGGGGCTCAAGCGGCTCTCCGTCACCGCGATCGAGGCGGGCGACCTGGAGCAGCCGCCCGTGGTGCACCTGGACGACCGGCTGCCGGATGCCGCTGCGCGGCTCGCCCGGGAGGGGGCACGGTGGGCCGTGGTCCTGGACCGTGCGGAGCGGCTGCACGGGTGGGTGGACGGCGATGCGCTGCGCTCGGGGAGCGGGACGGTGCGGGACCATGCGCGGCGCATGGATGCCTGGGTGCCGGTGGGGGCTTCGCTCAAGCAGGCGTTCAGCGTGATGCTGCAGCACGACGCGGGGTGGATCGCGGTGCTGGGCGGGGAGGACGCGGATCACTTCGTGGGCGTGCTCACCCCTGCGCGGCTGCACGAGGCGCTGCGGCGGTCGATCGGGGCCGATGCGGTGGGCGCTGCGCGCAGCGAGGTGGATGTGGCCACGGTGCCGGGGTCGTAGGCGCGTCGTCGGGTGCGGGTGCGTTGTGGTTGTTCGCGCAGTTCCCCGCGCCCCTTACGGGGCACGGCATCGCTCAGCGCCCCGTAAGGGGCACGGGGAACTGCGCGAACAACCACGGACGGTCGGCACCGCCGGACCGCATTCCAGCGGAGCGCTCAGGCCGGGGTCGCGCCCCCGTTGCCGTCCTCGTCCTCGTCTTCCGGGAGTTTGCAGACGCGCTCCATGAAGAACGCCGCCGCTATCACGCACGCGCCCGCCAGGACCGAGGCGCCGGCGTAGATCGCCTGGTCGCGGCGGGCCGGGGCCTGGACGCCGTCGATGAGGAGGAAGGCGCCGACGCCGCCGTACATGCCGGCCACCAGGGCCGCGACCAGGGCACTCGCCTGGCCGAAGACGACGGCGCGGGCGGCCACCAGCGGGTCGACGCCCTTCGCGCCGGGGCGCCGCTCGCGCTGTGCCCGCAGCCGGGCGCGCAGCGAGAGGGCCGTCGCCGCGAGGACCACGGCGATGACCGCGAGGACGATCGGAGCCGCCACGGGCACGCTCGGCAGCGTGCCGAAGGCGTCCCACAGCCGGGCGCCGCCCCAGGAGACCACCCCGGCCACGACGAACAGGCCGGCCAGCACTCCGATCCGCAGCTGCTTCACCTGTCCGTCGCTCCTCATCGTCCTTCGGTCCCGTGTACGGGAGAGTCCACCACGCCCAACGATCAGTCGGGCAGTCGGAGTTCCAGGTCGGCCCGGGGCTCGACGCCCTCGCGGCCGAGCGCGTCCAGCAGTTCGGCCACCCGGCCATGGCCCGGAACAACAGCCTCCGGATCCACGTCGTACCACGGCGCCAGCACGAAGGCACGTTCGTGCGCGCGCGGATGCGGCAGCGTCAGCCGGGGGTCGTCGGAGATCACGTCCTGATAGGTGACGATGTCGACGTCGATCGTCCGCGGGCCCCAGCGCTCGTCGCGCACGCGCTCGAAGGCCTCCTCGATGGCGTGGCCGCGCTCCAGCAGGGAATCCGGCGGGAGCGTCGTCCTCACCAGGACGACCGCGTTGTAGTAGGACGGCTGCGAGCCCGGGGTCACGCCCCAGGGCTCCGTCTCGTACACCGGGGACACCGCCTTCACCCGCAGGCCCGGGGTGTCCTCCAGGGCGTCGACCGCGCCCTGCAGGGTCTCCAGGCGGTTGCCCAGATTGCTGCCCAGGGAGATCACGGCCCATTGGGGATTGCTCAACGTCACATCGGCGGCATCCACCTGCTCCACCACGGAGGCGGGCACCGGCTGCACGGTCGGGTCGCTGCTGCTCATACTCGGCTCCGGGTGATCGTGACCGTCACATCGTCGAAGGGCACGGTGATCGGGGCGTCGGGCTTGTGCACGACGACCTCCACCTCCCGCACCGGATCGTGCTTGAGGCACTGCTGGGCGATCCGCTCGGCGAGCGTCTCGATGAGGTCGACCGGCTCCCCCTCGACGATGGCGGCGGCCTCCTCCGCCACGATCCCGTAGTGGACCGTCTTCGTGAGGTCGTCGGAGGCCGCGGCGGGCCGGGTGTCCAGGCTCAGCACCAGGTCCACGATGAAGGTCTGGCCCTCCTCGCGTTCGCGGGGGAAGACCCCGTGGTGGCCGCGAGCCTTCAAGCCGCGCAGCGCGACACGATCCACACGAATCACTCCTGCTGGTCGTCGGGACGGGGTGCGTCCCATCCCCTCGGGGCCGGGTCGCCCACTTCGAATCTACCTGCGAGCACCGACAGCGCTCGCCCACGGGGGCTATGGACAAGGAGCGCGCGCGGTGCTAGCCGACTCCCGCCGCGCTTACCCGGAGGCCCCGCGATCCACCCTTACCCGGCCCGCATTCAGCTCGAACGAGTGATCACATATCCCTCACACTGACGCCCCGAACACGCTCCGGACAGGCCCCGGACACGCCCCGAAGCGTTCCGCGTCACGCCGCCGGCGGTCCCGGGTTCTCCCCGTCCTCCGGCTCCTCCTCGTCCTCGCTGGCCAGGACCGGGGAACCGTGGTGGGACCAGATCCGCCACCCGTCGCCGCTCCGCCGGAACACGTTGGTCGCCACGACCAGCTGGCCCACCAGCGGCCCCAGCTCGCCCTCCGACTCGGCCGGGCCGCCGCTGAGGATGTTCTCGGTGCAGGTCACCAGCGCCGTGTCACCGGCCACCGCCACCTCGACGTCCGTCAGGAAGAACTGGATGTACTCGGTGCTCGCCATGATCAGGGCGAACGACCGGAGGACCTCGCTGCGCCCGCGCAGCACCGGCCAGCCCGGGTGCACGCACGACACCTCGACCTCCGGGTCGTCCAGCCACAGGCGGTCCATCGCCGTCGTGTCACCGTGCTCCACCGCCTCGTACAGCGCGGTGTTCGCCCGCTCGACCTGCTCGCTGTCCGTCGGGACCGAGGTCACGCGGCTCCCTCCACGGCACGTACCACCCGCACGGCGTCCGCGCTGGCCCCGACCTCGTGCACCCGGACCGCCCAGGCGCCCTCGCGGGCCGCGAGGGCCGAGACCGCGGCGGTCGCGGCGTCCCGCTCCCGGGCGGGCGGCGGATCACCCGCCTCCCCGGCCAGCACCCGGCCCAGGAAACGCTTGCGGGACGCGGCCACCAGCATCGGCAGGTCCAGCTCCGCGCGGAGCCGGCCCAGGTGGGCGACGAGCGCCAGGTCGTGCCCGGCGTTCTTGGCGAAGCCCAGCCCGGGGTCCACCACGATCCGGTCCGGCTCGATGCCCCCCGCGACCACCGCGTCCACCCGCTGCCGCAGCTCGCCGAGCACCTCGCCGACCACGTCCCCGTAGACCGCCCGGCTGTTCATGTCCTGGCTGAAGCCCCGCCAGTGCATCACCACGAAGGGCACCCCGGCCGTCGCCACCGCGGGCACCATCGCCGGGTCGGCGAGACCGCCGCTCACATCGTTGACCAGCACCGCACCGGCCTCGATCGCCGCCTCCGCGACGCTCGCGCGCATGGTGTCCACCGACACCACCACGCCCTCGCCGGCCAGCTCGCGGACCACCGGGACCACCCGGCGCAGCTCCTCGCCCTCGTCCACCCGCACCGCACCCGGCCGGGTCGACTCGCCGCCCACGTCCACCAGATCGGCGCCGCCCGCCACCAGGTCGAAGCCGCGCTTGACGGCCGCCGCAGGGTCGAACCAGCGCCCGCCGTCCGAGAACGAGTCGGGCGTGACGTTGACCACGCCCATCACCGCACAACGGTCCCACTCGGGCAGTCCGACCGGCCTGGTACGGCCGCGCAACGTACTCATGCACCCAGCCTAGGGCGTGCCCGAGGGGTCGGTACGGGCCCGGGTCCGACATGCGGCGAGGGCGCCCTCCCCGCTGCCGGGGAAGGCGCCCTCGCCGTGGCGTCGTGCGCGGCCGTCACGCCGCGCGGGTGACCTCCTCCGGGTCGCCGACGTGCGACTCCAGGCCGGACGGCTTGGGCGCGGCCGGGCGGCGGCGCAGCAGCCTCGGCAGCTCCAGGAAGCCCTCGGCCTGCATCATCGCGAAGCCGATGCGCGGCAGGTCGCGGTTGTTCGGGAAGACGATGAAGCGCGGCTCCCAGCGGGGCCGGAACTTCTCGTTGAACTTGTACAGCGACTCGATCTGGAACCAGCGCGAGAGGAAGATCAGCACCTTGCTCTGGATGCGCACCACCGGGCCCGCGCCCAGCTTGCCGCCGCGCTCCAGGGCGGAGCGGAAGAACGCGAAGTTGAGCGACAGCCGCTTGATCTTGAGCTCGGGCGCGGCCTGCAGGAAGGCGACGATCAGCAGCTCGTTCATGCCCGGGTCGGCGCTGCGGTCGCGGCGCATGAGCTCCAGCGAGCTGCCGTCCTTGCCCCACGGCACGTAGTGCTGCATGGCCTTGAGGTCGCCGAAGGGGGCCTCCTCACCCTCCTCCGGGTCCCGGTGGGCGGTGGCGATGATGGCGTCCAGGTCCTTCGGGTCGCCGATCCGGCCCAGCGCCATGGAGAAGCCGCGCTCCTCGTCGGTGTCGCGCCAGGCGCCGGCCGCCTTCTGGACGACCGCCAGTTCCTCGGGCGAGAGGTCGCCGACGCGGCGCACCTTGGTGGTGTAGCCGTTGCGCTCGATGCGCTTGACCATCTGGCGGACGTTGCGCATGGCGCGGCCGGTCAGGCTGAAGTCGGCCACGTCGACGATGGCCTCGTCGCCCATCTCCAGGGCGTCCAGGCCGGTCTCGCGGGTCCAGACCTCGCCGCCGGTCTCGCTGCAGCCGTTGACGGCCGGGGTCCAGGAGTGCTTCCTGGCCAGCTCCATGAACTGCTCGATCGCGCCCGGCCAGGCCTCGACGTCGCCGATGGGGTCGCCGCTGGCGAGCATCACGCCGGAGACGACGCGGTAGGAGACGGCGGCCTTGCCGCTCGGGGAGAAGACGACGCTCTTGTCGCGGCGCAGCGCGAAGTGGCCGAGCGAGTCGCGGGCGCCGTGCTTGTCCAGCAGCTCGCGCAGCTTGTCCTCGTCGGCGTCGGTCAGGACGGCCGCCGGGTACTCGGGACGGAAGGCCAGGTACGCGGTGGTGGCGACGGTCACCAGGCCGAGGGCGCCGAGGGAGTAGCCGACGGTGTAGTCGACGTGGTCGGTGTAGCGGATCGAGCCCTCGAAGCCGAAGAGGCCCCAGACGACGTGCTCGACCTGCTCCAGGACCGACGGGTCGCCGACCATCTGGTCCGGGTGCGCGCCGACGATGATCCAGCCGAGGACGAAGCTGACGCCGCCCATGAGGATCAGGTTGGCCACCCACTTCCAGCGGCTGCGCGGGTCCGGCAGCGCTGCGAAGGACTTCTTGTGGCGCAGAAGGTAGATGAACAGCAGAATGGAGAGAACGGCGCCCGGACGGTTGTGGCGGTAGATCAGCTGCGCGGCCGCACCGAGCGGCAGCAGCAGCACGGCCGCCTGCCAGGCGCGCTTCTTGGCGCGCTTGAGGCCGTGGGCGAGCATCAACAGCAGAATGCCGACGATGATCGAGCCGGCCGCGGCCAGCTGGGTCACCGTACCGGGCAGCACCTCGGCGAACGTGTGGGCCCGGCTCCAGCGGAACCGCGGGATGACACCGGACGCGATGTTCAGCAGGCCGACGAGCGCCGCGACGGTGCCCACGACGGCGGGCACCTTCTCCGGCCTAGGCCCCTTGGCGATACGCGCAAGCCCCGACAGCCACTTGGGTCCCTGAGGAACCTCGTCGGACTTTTTGCCATCTACCCTGACAGACATCTCTTCCCGTCGTCCATGTCGAGTGGGCCTGCGCCATGTGGAGGCTGTGCCCGGACAATGTGCGCCCTGTAGGACGACGGTTTCGGGGCTGAGGTTCCGCCGGGGGCCAAGCCCGGGAAGAAGTAACCATTCCGCGACCCGGGACCGGGTCGCTCGGCAGAAAACGGCAGAAAGCACCTCATGGGTCTCACCAGCATGGCGGTTCTGCTGCTCGCCATCGTGGCAGCAGTACTGCTCTTCGCTCTGACCATCTGGCTCTGGCCCCGCCTGGGCAGGAAGAGCGTCGGAGGCGTCCTGGGCCGGGTCGGCATGTTGCTCGCCACCCAGCTGACCATGTTCGCCGCCATCGGGCTGTGGGCGAACCAGTCCTTCGGCTTCTTCGCCTCCTGGGCCGACCTCTTCGGCCTCGAGAAGGGCGAGGGCGTGGTCGTCGACCACAGCGCCGGCAACAATCCGGTCCAGGTCGTCGGTGTCGCGCAGCTCAAGGGTCACGGCACGGTGCCGCGCATCGCGGGCAAGGTCGAGAAGGTCAACGTCCGGGGCATGGAGTCCAGGATCAGCAGCCCGGCCTACGTCTATCTGCCGCCGGAGTACTTCCAGCCCCAGTACGCGCACAAGACCTTTCCCGCCTCGGTCGTGCTGACCGGTTTCCCGGGCACCGCGGAAGCGCTCTACAAGGGCCTGCACTACCCGCAGACCGCGCAGAAGCTGGCCAAGGAAAAGAAGATGCAGCCCACCATCCTGGTGATGATGCGGCCGACCGTCGCCCCGCCCCGGGACACGGAGTGCATCGACATACCCAACGGCCCCCAGACCGAGACCTTCTTCACCAAGGACCTGCGCAAGGCGCTGAGCCGGCAGTACCGGATCGGCGACAAGGCCGCCAACTGGGGCATGATCGGCGACTCGACCGGCGGCTACTGCGCGCTGAAGTTCGCCATGCGCCACCCCGACTCCTACGGCGCCGCGGCCGCACTGTCCGGCTACTACAAGGCCCTCCAGGACCCGACCACCGGTGACCTCTTCGGCGGCAGCAAGAAGCTGGAGAAGGAGAACGACCTGTTCTGGCGGCTGAAGAACAAGCCGCTGCCGCCCGTCTCGCTGCTGGTGACCAGCAGCAAGCAGGGCGAGCACAACTACGAGGACACGAAGAAGTTCATCGAGCTGGCGGCCAAGAAGCCGACCCGGGTCTCGTCGATGATCCTCGACAGCGGCGGCCACAACTTCAACACGTGGCGCCGGGAGATCCCCGGCACGCTGCAGTGGATGGGCAGCCGGCTCTCCGCCTGACGGCCACTGCCCGGGGCGCCCGGATTCGGGGCGCCCCGTCCCCTCAGCGGGACGACATGATCAGGCTCATCGCCTCGGCGCGGGTCGCGGGGTCGCGCAGCTGGCCCCGGACCGCGGACGTGAGCGTCTTGGCGCCGGGCTTCCGGATGCCCCGCATGGACATGCACATGTGCTCGCACTCGACCACGACGACGACGCCGCGCGGTTCGAGGATCTCCATCAGCGAGTCGGCGATCTGCGTCGTCAGCCGCTCCTGCACCTGAGGGCGGCGGGCGTAGACGTCCACCAGCCTGGCCAGCTTCGACAGGCCCGTGATCTTGCCGCTCGTCGCCGGGATGTACCCGACGTGCGCCACTCCGTGGAACGGCACCAGGTGGTGCTCGCAGGTGCTGTAGACCTCGATGTCGCGGACCAGCACCATCTCGTCGTGGCCCAGGTCGAAGGTCGTGGTCAGCACGTCCTGCGGCTCCTGCCACAGGCCGGCGAATATCTCCTTGTACGCGCGCGCCACCCGGGCCGGCGTCTCGCGCAGCCCCTCGCGGTCCGGATCCTCCCCGACCGCGATCAGCAGTTCTCGGACGGCGTTCTCGGCCCGCTTCTCGTCGAATTCGCCGACGGAGTGCTCGGCGTCCAGCGTCACCGGGTCGGTCATGGAGTTGCCTCGTTCTCTCGGTTCTCTACTGCGCGACGACGTGTGCACGCGTGCGGATCGGGAGAAAAGCGCGATGCCGCGCCCCCAAGGCTAAAACCTGGGTGACGCGGCATCCATTCCGGGCCCGGGGGCCGGGCGGATCAGCCCTCGGTGCCGGGGCCGTCCTGCGGGAGCTCGACCTTCTCCATGTTCACTCCGCCGTTGCTCGGCGCGAGCTCCTTGGGGGAGAGCACCGGCGGGCGGGTGGACGGGGTCCGGCGGGAGGAGCCGGTCCAGGCCGGGCGGGCCGGGCGCTTGACCACGTGCCTGAAGATCTCGGCGATCTCCTCCTTGTTCAGCGTCTCCTTCTCCAGGAGGGCCAGAACGAGGTTGTCGAGCACGTCGCGGTTCTCGACGAGGATCTCCCACGCCTCGTTGTGCGCGGTCTCGATCAGCTTCTTGACCTCTTCGTCGACCAGCGCCGCGACCTCTTCCGAGTAGTCGCGCTGGTGCGACATCTCACGGCCCAGGAAGGGCTCGGAGTTGTCGGAGCCGAACTTGATCGCGCCGAGGCGCTCGGTCATGCCGTACTGGGTGACCATCGCGCGGGCCGTGGTCGTGGCCTTCTCGATGTCGTTGGCCGCACCCGTGGTCGGGTCGTGGAAGACCAGCTCCTCGGCCGCGCGGCCGCCCAGCATGTAGGCCAGCTGGTCGAGCATCTCGTTGCGCGTGGTCGAGTACTTGTCCTCGTCCGGCAGGACCATGGTGTAGCCCAGCGCACGGCCGCGGGACAGGATCGTGATCTTGTGCACCGGGTCGGAGTTCGGGGAGGCCGCCGCGACCAGGGCGTGACCGCCCTCGTGGTACGCGGTGATCTTCTTCTCCTTGTCCGACATGATCCGGGTCCGCTTCTGCGGGCCGGCCACGACGCGGTCGATCGCCTCGTCCAGCATGTGGTTGTCGATCAGCTTCTTGTCGCTGCGGGCCGTCAGCAGGGCGGCCTCGTTCAGCACGTTCGACAGATCGGCACCGGTGAAGCCGGGGGTCCGGCGGGCGACGGCCGCGAGGTCGACGTCCGGGGCGACCGGCTTGCCCTTCTGGTGGACCTTGAGGATCTCCAGACGGCCCTGCATGTCCGGGCGGTCGACGGCGATCTGCCGGTCGAAGCGGCCCGGGCGCAGCAGCGCCGGGTCGAGGATGTCGGGCCGGTTGGTGGCCGCGATCAGGATGACGCCGCCCTTGACGTCGAAGCCGTCCATCTCGACGAGCAGCTGGTTCAGCGTCTGCTCACGCTCGTCGTGACCGCCGCCGAGGCCCGCGCCGCGGTGCCGGCCGACGGCGTCGATCTCGTCGACGAAGACGATGGCCGGGGCGTTGGCCTTGGCCTGCTCGAACAGGTCGCGGACCCGGGAGGCGCCCACACCGACGAACATCTCGACGAAGTCGGAGCCGGAGATCGAGTAGAACGGCACACCCGCCTCGCCGGCGACGGCGCGCGCGAGCAGCGTCTTGCCCGTACCGGGCGGGCCGTAGAGCAGCACACCCTTGGGGATCTTGGCGCCGACGGCCTGGAACTTCGCCGGCTCCTGCAGGAACTCCTTGATCTCGTGGAGCTCCTCGACGGCCTCGTCCGCACCGGCCACGTCGGTGAAGGTGGTCTTCGGGGTGTCCTTGGTGATCAGCTTGGCCTTGGACTTCCCGAAGTTCATCACCCGGGAGCCGCCGCCCTGCATCTGATTCATCAGGAACAGGAAGACCACGACGATCAGGACGAAGGGCAGCAGCGAGAGCAGCACACCGACGAACGGGTTCTGCTTCGACGTCGAGACGTTGTACCCGTCGGGCAGCGTCTTCGGGTCGTCGTCATCGGCCTTGGCCTGCAGATCCTTGGAGATCTCGACGCCCTGGTCGCCGATGTAGTTCGCCTGGATCTTGCTGGAGCCCTTGACCTTCACACCGTCTTTGAGCTCAACCTTGATCTTGTTCTCGTCGCCGGTCGTCAGCTCGGCCGACTTCACCTGGTTCTTGTCGATCGCATGGATGACTTGACTGGTGTCCACCGACTTGTAGCCGCCGGACGAGCCGACGACCTGCATCAACACGACCACGGCGAGGACGGCCAGCACGATCCACATGACCGGCCCACGGAAGTAGCGCTTCACGTCCATCCATACGGGGCGCGTACGCCCCGTCCCTCCTGCCACAGTGAGGCACGGTCATCCCGGTTCGGGATGCCAGTGCGTGCGGTGTCCTGTCGACCTTGAAAGCTTGAAAAGAAAAGACTTACCTTCGGACGGTACCCCAGCATTGTCACCCGATGCCGCCGCAGACGGTCAACAAAGCCGTCCTGCCCTGCTCCAACGGCGGGAACCCGGCAAGGGTTCCCGTCCCTCCGTCGGGCCCGGTGGTACCGGGGCCGTCCGCGTTCAGCCGCCGTAGACGTGGGGCGCGAGCGTGCCCACGAAGGGCAGGTTGCGGTACTTCTCCGCGAAGTCGAGACCATAACCGACGACGAACTCGTTCGGAATGTCGAAGCCGACCCACTTGACGTCGATGGCCACCTTGGCGGCCTCCGGCTTGCGCAGCAGGGTCACGACGTTGAGCGAGGCGGGCTCACGGGAACCCAGGTTCGACAGCAGCCACGACAGGGTCAGGCCGGAGTCGATGATGTCCTCGACGATCAGGACGTGCTTGCCCTTGATGTCGGTGTCGAGGTCCTTGAGGATGCGCACCACACCGGAGGACTGGGTGCCCGCGCCGTAGGAGGACACGGCCATCCAGTCCATGGTGACGGGGTTGGACAGGGCACGCGCCAGGTCCGCCATCACCATCACGGCGCCCTTGAGGACACCGACGATGAGCAGGTCCTTGCCCGCGTACTCCACGTCGATCTTCGCCGCCAGCTCCGCCAGCTTCGCGTCGATCTCTTCCTTGGTGATGAGCACCGACTTCAGGTCGGTGCCCATGTCCTTGTCGTCCACCCGCGCCACTCTCGCTTGGTTAAGGCTCATCTGGCTTCCGGAAGGCCGGCTCCGAGACTCGCTCGGCACCGTTCGGATCAGCCCTGCCGAAGGACCAGTCTGCCACCCTGCCTGCGAACCGCGACGCGCCCGGGCAGGTTGATCGCTCCCTGGCCGCGCCAGCCGGTGATCAGCCGGTCGACTTCCTCGATGTGCCGGGCGAAGAGCGAACCGGCCGGGGAGCCCGCCTCGATGACCGCGCGGCGGATGACCCGGCGGCGGACGGCAGGGGGCAGGGCGAAGAGTTTGGCGACCTCCAGGCCGCCGGCGTCGTCCCGCACGGAGGGCTCCACGGCGGCGGCCCAGGAGTCGAGGGCGTCGGCGTCGTCCCGGGAGAGCTGGGCGGTGCGGGCGAGGGCCTCGACGACGCCCTTGCCCAGGGCCTTCTCCAGGACGGGCAGGGCCTCGTGGCGGACCCGGGAGCGGGTGTAGGCGGGGTCGGTGTTGTGCGGGTCGTCCCAGACGGGCAGCGACTGGGCCAGGCACGCCTTGCGGGCCGTCTGGCGGTCCAGGCCCAGGAAGGGGCGGCGGTAACGGCCGCCGACGCCGGAGGCGGTGGCCATGCCGGACAGGGAGCGGATGCCGGATCCGCGGGCCAGCCCCAGCAGCACCGTCTCCGCCTGGTCGTCGCGGGTGTGGCCGAGGAGGACGGCGGAGGCGCCGTACCGGTCGGCGACGGCGTCGAGGGCGGCGTAGCGGGCGTCACGGGCGGCGGCCTCGGGGCCGCCGTCCCGGCCGACCGCCACCGCCACGGTCTCCACGGGGTCCAGGCCGAAGGCGGCGAGCCTGATCGCGACCTCCGAGGCCCGGAGGTCGGAGCCCTCCTGGAGGCCGTGGTCGACGGTCACGCCGCCGGCCCGGATGCCGAGCCGGGGGGCTTCGAAGGCGAGGGCGGAGGCGAGCGCCATGGAGTCGGCGCCGCCCGAGCAGGCGACCAGGACGAGCGGCGACCGGTCACCGGCGGCGGAGGGGACTGCGGCGGGCGGCGTCAGGGTGAGGACGTCGTGGAGTACGCGGCGGACCGCCAGGCGTATCGCCGCGACCGCGGGGTGTGGACCCATGTCCGTGTGTCCAATCATTCCATTGGAGGGGGGTGCGGGAGCCGCACGACTGCAGTACGGGCCCCCGGGTTCCGTCACGCTGTGTGCGTCGATGGTGACAGAGATGAGCCTTTACCCGAGCATCGCACGCCCACCCTTGGCACACGGTCCCTCGGACGGGTGATTACGGGAGCGTTCATCCGTCACGGGGCGCGATCGGCTCATCCCTCGGGATGCCGGTGCACCCGCGCGATCCAGTCCGCCGGTTTGGCGATCTCGGCCTTGGTGGGCAGCGTGTTCGGCGACGTCCACACACGGTTGAAGCCCTCCATGCCGACCTCGTCCACGACGGCCCGGACGAAACGCTCACCGTCACGGTACTGCCGCAGCTTGGCGTCCAGGCCCAGCAGCTTGCGCAGGGCCGCGTCCAGGCGGCCGGCACCGGTGGCCCGGCGCTTCTGGAACTTCTCCCGGATCTCGACGACGGACGGTACGACGCGTGGCCCGACCCCGTCCATCACATAATCGGCGTGCCCCTCCAGCAGCGACATCACCGCCGTCAGACGGCCCAGGATCTCCCGCTGGGCGGGCGTCTGGACCAGCTCCACGATGCTGCCGGCCGCGCGGGCCTCCCCGTCCTCCTCCGGCGGCCTGCCGCCCGCCAGCGACTGCGCGGCCTCGCGGATCCGCTCCAGCAGCGTGACCGGGTCGACCTCGGTCTCGCCGAGGAACGCCTGGATCTCCCCCTCGATGTGGTCGCGCAGCCAGGGCACCGCCGTGAACTGGGTGCGGTGCGTCTCCTCGTGCAGGCACACCCACAGCCGGAAGTCGTGCGGGTCCACCTCCAGCTCGCGCTCGACCTGGACGATGTTGGGGGCCACCAGCAGCAGCCGGCCGCCGCCCGCCGCGGCGCCAGGCAGGCTCCGGCTCGCCGGGGCGAACGTCTCGTACTGGCCCAGCACGCGCGAGGCCAGGAACGACAGCAGCATGCCGAGCTCGACGCCGGTCACCTTGCCGCCGACCGCGCCCAGGACGGCGCCGCCGGGCACGTTGCCGCGGCGGTCCTGCATCTTCTCCAGCAGCGGGCCCAGGATCGCGCGGAAGCCCGCCACGTTGGCCCGGACCCAGCCGGCCCGGTCCACGACAAGGACCGGGGTGTCGGCGCCCTCCCCCGCCGACGTCATCCGCGTGAACTCCCGGACGTGCCGCTCCGAGGCCTTCGCGTGCCGCCGCAGCTCCGCCACGACCTCGCGCGCCTCGTCCCGACTGACCTCGGGCCCCGGCTTCACCAGGCGCGTCGCGGTGGCCACCGCGAGCTTCCAGTCGACCATCTCCGCATCACCGATGCTCGTCATGGCTTTCACGGTACGTGCTGCGCACGGCCAGGGGTGAGGGGTTGCCGCGCCCGCGCCGGGCCGCTGCGCGGGGACCGGTGCGGACGGCACCGTCGTGGCCGGGCACCGTTGCGGCGGATTCGAAGGGCGCGGACGCCCTTCAGCCCTGCGGGCCCGGAGCGAAGAGGCCCGCCCTCTTCACCCCGCCGCGACGGCGCCCGGCCACGACAGCGCGGCCCGGCGGTGCCGGCCGGCCTCAGCCCCGGCAGCCGCACCCCGTCAAGGTGGATGCCAAGTGGTCCAGGGCGCGCTGGGCCGCGTCGGCGTCCGAGGTGCCGCTCGCCATGAAGGCGAACACCAGCAGGCGTCCGTCGGCGTCGACGACCGTGCCCGCCAGGGTGTTCACCCCCGTCAGGGTGCCCGTCTTGGCCCGGACCACGCCCTTGCCGTCGCCGGAGGCGTACCGGTCGCGGAGGGTGCCCGTGAAGCCGGCCACGGGGAGGCCCGTGAGGACCGGGCGGAGTTCCGGGTGGGCGGGGTCCGCGGCGCGGGCGAGGATCCGGGAGAGGAGGGCCGCCGGGACCTGGTCCGTGCGGTCCAGGCCGCTGCCGTCCGCGATCTTCGCCGCACCGGCCGGCAGGCCCAGCCTCCCCAGCCGGTCGGTGACCGCCTTCGCCGCGCCCTCGAAGCTCGCCGGCTGCCCGGACGCCAGAGCGGTCTGCCGGGCGAGCGCCTCGGCGATGTCGTTGTCGCTGTTGGTCAGCGCCCGTTCGACCAGCGCCGACAGCGGCGCGGAGGAGACCGCCGCGATGCGCTGCGCGGACGCGTCCGCGCGGCCCTCCGCCGGATCGCCGTCGACCTCGACGCCCCGCTCGTGCAGCAGCTCCGCGAACTTGCGGGCCGCATCGCCCGCCGGGTCCGCCGAACGCTCGGCAGGCCCCTTGTCCGAGCCGTCCAGGCGGCCCTCGTCCACCATCAGGGCCGTGACGGGGGCGATGTTCTCGTTGGGCCCGATCGGGTGCAGTACGGGCCCGGAGTAGCGCGACGTGTCGTACGCCAGCTTCGTACGGCTCGTCCCCCGCGCCTCGAGCGCCTTCGCCGTCGCGTCCGCCAGGTCGCGCAGGCTCGCGAACCGCGGCCCCTCGCCCTGTGCGGGGAGCGCCGTCAGCGTCGGGTCGCCGCCGCCCACGAGGACGATGCCGCCGGATCGCGGCGCCATCACCGTGGTCTCGATGCGGTGGTCCGGGCCGAGCGCGGAGAGCGCGGCCGCCGCCGTGGCGAGCTTGATCGTGGATGCGGGGGTGTACGCGACGTCCTGCCCGGTGCCGTAGAGCTCGTCGCCGGACTGCACGTCGATGACGGACGCCGCGTGCGCCGTCCCCAGCGCGGGGTCCTGCAGCAGCGGTTCCAGGGCCGCGGCGAGAGCCGGGCGGACCGGCGGCCGGCCCGCGCCGAGCGTCCCCAGAACGGGCGGCGCGGATGCGGAGGACGGGTCTCCGCCGGCGTGATGCTCGCCACCCGCCCGCGCAGCGGCAACCGCGCGTTCCCGTTCGGCCTTACGCTGGCCCGAGTCCCAGGGACCGGCGGCCGCCACCGCGCCGGTCGCGACCACGAGACCGGCGACGGCGGACGCCGCGACGAACCGAACGGTACGGCGCTGCGCCCGGGGGATGTTCCGCCATCGCCCGGCCTGCCGCCGCAGCACCTCGGGCACCATGGACCAGCCCCTTTCGCCACCACACCACTGCGTGGGGGACACTTAATCACCGCATCACCAGACGTATGTGTTGATCATGAAGGAGCCACCCGTGGAGTTCGACGTCACCATCGAGATCCCGAAGGGTTCGCGGAACAAGTACGAGGTGGACCACGAGACCGGTCGCATCCGTCTGGACCGCCGACTCTTCACCTCGACCAGCTACCCGGCCGACTACGGCTTCGTCGAGAACACCCTCGGCGAGGACGGCGACCCGCTGGACGCCCTGGTCATCCTCGACGAGCCGACGTTCCCCGGCTGCCTCATCAAGTGCCGCGCCATCGGCATGTTCCGCATGACGGACGAGGCCGGCGGCGACGACAAGCTGCTGTGCGTTCCCGCGAACGACCCGCGTGTGGAGCACCTGCGCGACATCCACCACGTGTCGGAGTTCGACCGCCTGGAGATCCAGCACTTCTTCGAGGTCTACAAGGACCTCGAGCCCGGCAAGTCCGTCGAGGGTGCCGACTGGGTCGGCCGCGCCGAGGCCGAGGCCGAGATCGAGGCCTCCTACAAGCGCCTTGAGGCCGCGGGCGGCGCCCACCACTGATCCTGCGGATCGGCTCGGCGGTGTGGTGTCGGGGTACCCCGACACCACACCGCCGAGTCACTGCACGGAGTGAAGAGGCGCCGCCTCTTCATCCCCGCCGCAACGGCGCGCAGCCACCGCGGCGCAGTCCGGCGGTGCCGAACCGCCGCCGCCCCGGCCGCCGCACTCCGTGGGCAGTGCAGTGTGTCGACCGCGGGTTCGTCGTGGCTGGTCGCGCAGTTCCCCGCGCCCCTTCGGGGCGCGACCGGCCCCCGACCGCACCCCGTGGCGCAGCCACGGTCGGGCCGCGCAGGGGTACCCCTAGAACCCCCGCGTCCGCTTCGCCGCACGGCGCCCCGCGCCGGCCCCCGGGACGCGGATGAACAGGCGGGCCATTTCCGAGCCGAGGTTCACGCCGATCGCGATGGCCAGTGCCAGCGCCGCCGCCTTGGTGAGGCCTGCGATGCCCGTGTTCAGGTCGTTCTTGGCGAAGTTCAGCAGCGCGAAGTACACCGCGCTACCGGGTAGCAGCGGGCCGATCGCCGCCGTGACGTACGGGAGCGCGGACGCGTACCGGTACCGGGCCATCAGCTGCCCGAAGAGGCCGACCAGGCCGGCCGCCACGGCTGTGGCCGGCACCGTGTCGAGGCGTACGGTGTCCGCCAGCGCCCCGTAGACGACCCACGCGACCCCGCCGTTCAGGGTCGCGTACAGCACTGTGGAACGTTCCTGCTGGAGCAGCACCGCGAAGGCGAAGCACAGCAGCATGGCCGCGATCGTCTGGACGACCGGGCGCACCTGGCGCTCCAGCGCCGCCTCCGGGTTGAGCGTGGCGCCGCCGATGTGCACGCCGCCGTAGAGCACCATCAGCACGCCGCAGACGATGCCCGCGATCAGGTAGCCGACCTCCAGCAGCCGGGCCGCGGCGGTGATGTAGAAGCCCGTCAGGCCGTCCTGTACGCCCGCCACCAGGGCCCGCCCGGGGATCAGGGCGAACAGTCCGCCGGTGATCACGGCGGAGGCCTGGACCTGGACGTAGCCGTGCGCTGCGCTGAGCGCGACGCCCATCGCGGCGGGCGCCATCGCCGCGGCGACGAACTGGTAGAACTCCGGCAGCCCGCGCCCCGCCGCCAGCCAGGCGAGCCGGTCGCCGAGCATCGCCCCGGCCATCGCCGCGAGGAAGACCACGACGCCGCCGCCCACGAGCATGCTCGCAGCGCCGGCGAGCAGCCCCGCGGCGGCGGTCAGCGCCCAGGACGGGTACGGGTGGCGGTTGCGGCGGATCTCGGCGAGGCGCCCGTACGCCTCCTCCAGGGTCAGGCCCTGGCCCTCCTCCGCGCTGGTGATGTCGTGGACGAGCCGGTAGACGGCGGACAGCCGGGTGTAGTCGGTGCCGCGGCGGCGCACGGTGCGGCCGGCGGTCACCGGGTCGTCGACGAGGGACGCCTGGTAGCTGACGGACAGCTGGTTGAAGGTGACGGTCGGCTCGCAGCGGTGGAGCCCGTAGGCGTGCGCGACGCCGTACATGGCGGCCTCCACGTCCTCCGCGCCCTCGCTCGCCGCGAGCAGCAGCTCGCCGATGCGCAGCGTGAGGTCGAGAACGCGCGGCACGGCGGGCCCGGCCTCGCCTTCCGGCCTCTCGATGCGCTCCGGGGCCGGCCGTTCCGCCAGCGGCATGCGCAGCATGGTGCGCATGCGGTCCTGCCAGGGCCCTTCCTTAGTGAGGCTGACCCGGGGTATGCCGTAGGGCGGGGTGTAGGCGGGCTGGGCGGACGGCGACGTGGTGCCCACGGGGAGGGTGAAGGCCGAGCCCTCCTGCTGGCTCCCGGAGTCGGCGGCGACGCCTTGCGGAAGGGCGAACTCGGAGGTGGGGTGCTCGTCCTCAGGGGCTGCCGGCAGCGGTACACCCAGGGGCGGGGTGAAGGCGCTGTGCGCCTCGTCGGACTGCGGTTTGCGGTCCTCTCCCGATGCTCCGTCCGGGTCCCCGCCCCACTGCCGATCCACCACCGCGTGCTCCTCGCCGTGCCCTCGGAGACTTCTGCTCTAGGGCCACGATGCACGATGGTCCGTACGGCCGCTCAACGGGGGGCCGTCCATCCGGAATACGGGGCTCAGCGGCGCGCGTGCCGCCCGCGCTGCACCGCCACCGGGGGCTCCGCGCCCTCCCCCGCCTTCTTCGCCTTCGAGCGGGCCCGCAGGAACTCGACCGCGATCGGCACGACCGAGATCAGCACGATGGCGACCAGCATCGCCTCGATGTTCTTGTGGACGAACTCGATCCGGCCGAGCACGGCGCCCAGCAGCGTCACACCGGCGCCCCAGAGCGTGCCGCCGATGATGTTGAAGGTGATGAACGAGCGGTAGTTCATCCGGCTCACGCCGGCGATGATCGGTGTGAAGGTCCGGATGACGGGCACGAAGCGGGCCAGCACCAGCGACTTCGGCCCGTACTTCTCGAAGAACTCGTGGGCCTTCTGGACGTTCTCCTGCTTGAAGATCTTCGAGTCGGGGCGCCGGAACAGCGTCGGCCCCACCTTGCGGCCGAAGAGATAGCCCGCCTGGTCGCCGAGGATCGCGGCGAGCGCGACGAGCAGACAGACCACCCACAGCGGGTACTGGTTCAGCTTGCCCGTGGTGACCAGCAGGCCCGTGGTGAACAGGAGCGAGTCTCCCGGCAGGAAGAAGCCGATGAGCAGGCCCGACTCGGCAAAGACAATGGCCAGGACTCCGAGCAGGCCGAACTGGCCGATCAGGTAGTCCGAGTCCAGCCACTGGGGGCCGAGCGCGAGAGTGGTCGGGGTCACGGGTGACAGGCTCCTGGGTCGAGGGCACAGGCTCGTGCGAGGCCCGGGCACAGGCGGGGGAGGCGGTGCGGCCACCAAGTATGCAACGGACCCGGGGACCGCCCGGTTCCGGAGGGCGACCGGAACCGCACCCCCCGTGCGTGGCAACCCCCCGACCTCGACGTGCGTCTCGATCGTCGACCGGCAAAACTGCACAGACGGAGGTGGGATGCGATGAGCATCAATGAGTTCGGCGGCGGTCAGCAGGCGCAGTCGGATGTGCTCGTGGTGACGACGAACGACGTGCCCGGACACCGGGTGGAGCGGGTCATCGGCGAGGTCTTCGGCCTCACGGTGCGCTCCCGGAACGTCGGCAGCCAGATCGGCGCGGGCCTGAAGTCCCTGATCGGCGGCGAGCTCAAGGGTCTGACCAAGACCCTGGTCGAGACCCGCAACCAGGCCATGGAGCGCCTCGTCGAGCAGGCCCGGGCGCGCGGCGCCAACGCCATCCTGGCGTTCCGCTTCGACGTGACGGAGGCGGCGGACCTCGGCACCGAGGTGTGCGCGTACGGCACGGCCGTGGTGATCGCCCCGCAGCAGTGACCTGCCGGTGAGGGGCGGCGCGGGGACGGTCCCCCGCACCGCCCCCGCCCGTGGATCACCGCTCAGCCGGCGTGCCGGGCGGCGTTCGCGAGGATGGCGTCCCGCAGGAACACGGCCATTCCCGGCTGGATCGCCTCGAACGTGGCGGCGAACCGCTCGTCCGAGACGTACATGTTCCCGAGGCAGGTGTGGAACTCGTGCGAGCAGTCGTAGTAGTTCCCGTCGATCTGCTGCCGGTACTCCTCCGCGAGGTCCATGGCCGCCTCCGAGTCCGCAGCGGCGCCGGACGCGACGAGCGCGGCCGTCCGCGCGTTGAGGTCGTCGTACTCGGCCTTGATCCGCAGCCAGTCCTCCTTGGTGTACCGGGCTGTGCGCTGTTGCGACTGCGCATACGCCTCGGTGTTCCCCCACCGTTCCCGGACCTCGTCGGCGTACTGCTCGGGGTCGTGCTCGCCGAAGACCTCGAACCTCTCCTCCGGCGTGAGCTGGATACCCATCTTCCGTGCCTCCATGGCGTGTTCGACGGCGGCGGCCATCCGCTGGAGATGCCCGATCCGGTCGGCCAGCAGATCGTGCTGACGTTGCAGGTGCGTCATCGGATCGGCGCCGGGATCGTCCAGCAGTACCGCCACCTCGTCGAGCGGAAACCCGAGCTCCCGGTAGAACAGGATCTGCTGCAGCCGGTCGAGATCGACGTCCTCGTACCGCCGGTGCCCGGCGTGACTGCGGCCGGAGGGCACGAGCAGCCCGATCTCGTCGTAGTGGTGCAGCGTTCTCACGGTCACGCCTGCAAAGGCGGCGACCTGTCCCACGGAGTGGCTCATCGCCCCCGCTCCCTTCTGTGTGCACGCTCCACGGTGGGGGCTCACGCTACGTGAGGTGCAAGTCCCTTCGTTCGGGAGGCGGATCAGGAGGCGGATCAGGAGCCGAAGGGGACGGCGTCCTTGGGGTCGGTGTGCCAGTCGGTGACGACCGGCCTGTCGACGAGGATCGTGCCGACCTTCAGGCTCACCGGGTTCGGGTCCTCGGTGCCCACGCTGACGATGATGCTGTCGAGTTCCTTGCCGTAGTGGTTGTTGGTGGTCTTCGGGTTCACACCGGCGTACACGGTGGTGTTCCCCTTCAGCGTCACCGCATCGCCCGCGACCTGCTCGGCCGGGCCGGCCATGGTGCCGTCCGAGCCGAAGGAGACCGTCGGGAGGCCGTCGGGCAGAGTGCAGGTGATGCCGGGCTTGGCCTTGGCACTGACGAGGATGTAGCCGCCGGCCTGCGTCTCCGAGCGGGTGGCCCAGATGATGTCGTTGGCACCGCAGACCTGGCCGTAGTGGCCGCTCTTGTCACCACCGGCGGACGCCGCGGGGGCGTGCGTCCTGCCGTGCGTGTGGCCGGCCGTGGGCTGCGGCTCGGTGTGCGTGCCGCTGCTCCGGGGCGCGGGGGCGGCGGCAGAGGCGGGCACGGAGGCGGAGGGGGACGCGGACGGGGCCGCAGACGCGCCGCCCGCCGCGGAGGCGTCGCCGGTGCAGGCCGCCAGTGACAGCGCCCCGGCGAACGCGGTGGCGGCGATGACGGCGGTACGGATGCGGTGCTTGCGCATGGTGATTCGGTTCTCCCCGAGAGACGGTACGAGCCGGCTGGCTGCTCGACCACCTTGCGAGGCACGGCCCGGGCCCGGCAACGCCTTGCCGGGAGGACGGGACGGTGGAACGGAAAAGCGCCTCTGACCTGCTGAAATACTGCCCCCTGGAACGCGGCGCCGGAACACGGCCGCGCCCCGAAGGGGCGCGGGGCTGTGCTCATCATGCGGCTCCGCCGCATGGGCGCGACCAGCCACAGACGGCCCGCGCCCGAAGATCAGCTGTCCCCGGCGGAGCGCTCCCCCGCCATCACGTACGCCCCCGCCTCCAGCCGCGCGATCAGCCCCCGCGTCCACCGCTCCCCGCCCTCCGCCTGGTGCTCCCACATGCCGCCGATCTCGGCGATGTGACCCCAGTCCGCGCCCTCGGGCGGGGTCCAGCGGGCGCGGATGTCGGCGCGCCAGGACTCCAGGGCGGCCACGCGCTGGCGCAGCAGGGAGACGGCCTCGGCCCGCGGGAGGTCGGTGAGGAAGCCGACGCCCGCGGTGAGGACGTCCAGTTGGGGAGCGGTCGACGTCAGTGCGGCGCGGAGGAGGGCGAGGAACTCGGTCTCGCCCTCCTCCGTCAGTTCGTACTCCGTGCGGGGCGGGCCGCCGGCCTCGCTGGGGGCCGTCTCGTGCTCGATCATCAGGCCTTGGCGGGCCATGGACTTCAGCGCGTGGTAGATCGAGCCGGGCTTGGCGTTCGACCACTCGTGGGCGCCCCACATCTCCAGGTCCGCGCGGACCTGGTAGCCGTGGGTACGTCCGTGCTGGCGCACTGCGCCCAGAACCAGGAGGCGGATCGCCGACATCGGGTGCGGTCTCCTTGCCGGTGAGGGCGGATGGGGTGCCACCCTTTCACCTCGGGGCGCAGTTCTTCGGGTGCGGGTCCGGTTTGCCGCGCCCCTACGAGGAAGGCTCCTCGTCCATCAGCTCGAACGCCGTCTTGCCGTCCAGCGATTCGCGGATGACGTCCGCGTGGCCCGCGTGCCGGGCCAGTTCCTCGATCAGGTGCAGCAGCAGCCACCGCATCGACACCCGGGTCCGCGGCGGGAACCACGGCGCCTCCGGCAGCGGGAACGTCTGCTCCAGGCTCGGCAGCCCGCGGATGTACTCCTCGACCTCCGCCTGCACCTTCTCCCAGTGCGCGAGCTGCCCGGCCACCGTCTCGCCCTCCACCAGGCGGAAGCTGTCCGGCCAGTTGGACTCGTCGCGCTGGACCTCGGGCGGCAGCTGCTGGGCCATGCGGAGCCAGTTGTGCTCGACCTCGACGACGTGCTTCACCAGCCCGCCCAGCGACAGTTCACTGGCGCTGGGCTTCTGCCGGGCCTGCTCCTCGGTCAGGCCGAGCACGGCGCGGCGGATGCCGCCGCGCTGGGCCTCCAGGAAGGCGAGCAGGGTGCCACGCTCATCGGAGGGATCCGGTTCGATCACGTGCATGGGCATGAGAACTCTCCTTCGGTCGGCGTCCTTGCGAACGGCTCCAAGGTAGGCCCCAATGAGGACAGTTCCTGTCCTCTATACGAGCGCTCAGAAGGGGAATCTGCTCTGCCCGTGCTGGATCGAGATCCACTTGGTCGTCGTGAACGCGTCCACCATCGCGTCCCCGTTCAGCCGCCCCACCCCGGAGTGCTTCTCGCCGCCGAACGGCACGATCGCCTCGTCGTGCACCGTCGCGTCGTTGACGTGCACCATGCCCGTCTCGATGCGCTTGGCCACCCGCACGCCCCGCTCGACGTTCCCGGTGTGGACGGCGCCGCTCAGGCCGTACGGGGTCGCGTTGGCGAGGCGCACGGCCTCGTCCTCGCCGTCGAAGGGGATGATCAGGGCGACGGGGCCGAAGATCTCCTGGCCCAGGATGGGCGAGTCCTCCTTGAGGCCCGTCAGCACGGACGGGCCGACGAGCGTGCCGTCCGTCGTGCCCCGTACGAGCGCGGTCGCCCCGCCCGCCACCGTCTGCTCCACGAGCATCGTGATCGCCTCGGCCTGGCCGGAGTTGATGAGGGGGCCGATGTGCGTGGCGGGGTCCCCCGGGTCGCCGACCTTCAGGGTGCGCACCTTCGCCACGAACTTCTCGGTGAACTCGCGCTCCACCGAACGGTCCACGAGCACCCGGTTCGCGGCCATGCAGACCTGCCCCTGGTGGACGAACCGGCTGAAGACCGCGGCGTCCACCGCGTAGTCGACGTCCGCGTCGTCGAGGACGATCAGCGCGCTGTTGCCGCCGAGTTCGAGAATCACCTTCTTGAAGTGCGAGGCGCCCACGGTCGCGACGTGCCGGCCGACCTTGTCGGAGCCGGTGAAGGAGAGCACCTTGGGGACGGGGTGCTCGATGAGCGCGTCACCGATCTCCGCGATGTCCGTGACGACGACGTTGAGCACGCCGGCCGGGACTCCGGCGTCCGCGAACAGCTTGGCGACCAGGCCGCCGCCGCATATGGGCGTGTTCTGGTGGGGCTTGAGGACGACCGCGTTGCCGAGGGCGAGGGCCGGGGCCACCGACTTGATCGACAGCAGGAACGGGAAGTTGAACGGGCTGATCACGCCGACGACACCGACGGGCAGCCGGTAGAGGCGGTTCTCCTTGGTGTCGTCGGGGGACGGCAGGATGCGGCCCTCGGCGCGCAGGGCGAGCTGGATCGCCTCGCGCAGGAACTCCCGTGCCAGGTCCAGTTCGAAGGCGGCCTTGAGGGCGGTGCCGCCGCACTCCGCGCTGATCGCCGCGGTCAGTTCCGCCTCGGTGTCGTCGATGATGCGCAGCGCGCGCTCGAAGACCAGCCGGCGGCGGTACGGATTGACCGCGGCCCAGCCGGGCTGGGCGCGCTCGGCGGCCCGGTAGGCCTGGTCGATCTCGGCGACGGTGGCCACGGTGATGGAGGCGAGCTTCTCCCCGTCGTACGGGTTGAAGTCGACGATGTCCCAGGAGCCGCTGCCGGCCCGCCACTCGCCGTCGATGTACTGGAATGCCAGCTCGTTGAAGTAGGAGCAGTCGGACATGCGCCATCCCTGTCTGCGAAATGCGGGGCGCCTGTGACGCCCTTATCGAATGAGGGCCTCCTGATGAGACGTCATCGTACTGATGTATCAGAGGAGTTGAAGCAGGCGGCCTATCAGTTCGCGTGATGCGGCGGGCGGCAGGCTCTCGGCGTGCAGCTGCTCCATCACACGCTCGTACTGAGCCACATCCTCCCCCTTGTCGAGGTAGAGCGCACTGGTGAGCTGCTCCAGGTACACCACGTCCGACAGGTCCGACTCGGGGAACCGCAGCAGGGCGAACGAACCGCTCTCGCCGGAGTGCCCGCCGTGCGCGAACGGCATCACCTGCAGTGTCACGTTGGGCTGTTCGGAGATGTCGATGAGGTGCTGGAGCTGCCCGCGCATGACCTCGCGCCCACCGTACGGGCGGTGCAGCGCGGCCTCGTCGAGCACGGCGTGGAAGCGTGGGGCACGCTCCGAAAAGAGCAGTTTCTGGCGCTCCATGCGGAGCGACACCCGCCGCTCTATCTCGGCGTCGTCCGCCTTCGGGTTGCCCCGGAGTACTACGGCGTGCGCATAACCTTCGGTCTGCAACAGGCCGTGGACGAACTGGACTTCGTAGATCGAGATGTGCGAGGCGGCTCCCTCGAGTCCTACATATGTCTGGAACCATCCGGGCAGGACGTCCCCGTAGCTGTGCCACCAGCCCGCCACGTTGGCCTCGCGGGCCAGTCCGAGGAGGGCCTCGCGCTCGGCCCCGTCGATCACCCCGTAGAGCGTGAGCAGATCCTCCACATCCCGCGCCTTGAAGCTCACCCGGCCCAGCTCCATGCGGCTGATCTTCGACTCGGACGCCCGGATCGAGTACCCGGCTGCTTCGCGCGTGATGCCGCGCGACTCGCGCAGCCTCCTGAGCTGGGAGCCCAGCAGTATGCGTCGCACCACGGAACCGCTCGACTCGTTCGTGGCCATCTCTGCGACCCTTCCTCTTCCGGTCCTGTGTCAGGGCTGTGTGGTGGTGTCGTCGCTTCCGCACCCTCCTGAGGGCGACCCCCGCTGCCCTCGGCGCCGAAGTCTGCCATCTCCGGGCTCCGTTGCGTGCAGGTGTGGTTACCCAGATGAGCCATAGGCGGAGTCTCTACGTCAGGAGGCGCAGGGAGAATTGCTCCCCAACTACCCTGTGCGCCCCCAAATCGCTCTCGTGCACGTGCATCTGCCCTTGCATCCGCCCTGCGCATTGGGAACCATGGAGCTCGCACACGTGCACGTCACGTCAACGTCACGTCAACGATTGCCAGGAGTGCCTCGGATGGGTACCGAAGGATCGACTGTGCTCTCGCCGTTATGGAGAGGGCTGCCCGCGATCGGCTCATCCGTCGTCTCCAACTCGGCGTCCTGTTCCCTGCCGCACCGCTTCGAAGCGGTGCGCAGTGCACGGAAGTTCACCGCAGCCACGCTCGACCAGTGGGGCCTCGCCGCGCTGTTCGACGACGTGGCGCTCGTCGTCTCCGAGCTGGTGACCAACTCCCTGCGCTACGCGGCGGTACCGGGCGACCGAGCGGGCGACGGATACGAGACTCCGGTACGTCTCCATCTGATGCGCTGGACGACGCGACTGGTGTGTGCCGTACGCGATCCGAGTGAGGCCGGTCCGGTCGCGGGCCGTGCCGCCGCGGGGGACGAGTGCGGCCGCGGGCTGTTTCTCGTGGAGCAGTTCAGCGACAGCTGGGGATGGCACCCGCTGGCGGGGGCGCTGCGGGGCAAGGTGGTGTGGGCGCTGTTCAGACTGCCGCTCGAGGGCGGGTCCGACGGGGGCGACGGGGGGCTCCGCGGCGGACTCCCGGCCTAGCCGGCGGCTGCACAGCGCACTGCCCGCACACGGTGTGATTCCGACGGAAAGTCGTACGGCTGGAGGGGAGTCGTGCGACCTGCCGGCGGGACGGCGGCCCGGCACAGGGCCTAGTCCCGTATCAGGTAGTCGAATTCGCCGTCCTTGATCCCCAGCAGCATGGCCTCGATCTCGGCGGGGGTGTAGACGAGAGCGGGGCCCTCCGGGTGGCGGGAGTTGCGTACGGCAACCCCGCCACCCGGCAGTTTCGCGAACTCCACGCAGGAGCCCTGGGAGTTGGAGTGACGGCTCTTTTTCCAGACGACACCGTCGATGTCCGATGCAGCCATGCCGTTGTACGCGTGGGGCACTGGGCTCTCCCGGATGATTGCAGGGGGCATCCCAGGACGTGGATTCAGGGATGACAACTGCTCCGGATCATAGCTGCGTTCATGTGCTCATGCATGAGCCGATGCACGTGCACGCTCGGTGTCCCCGTCGCTACCTCACGGATTCCGACCGGAAGACGGACGTCCAGCGGAAACCATGGAGGAATAGGGCAGGAGAGCCATCTCGCGGGCATTCTTGATCGCCCTGGCCAGCTGCCGCTGCTGCTGCACGGTGACATGGGTCACCCGGCGGCTGCGGATCTTTCCGCGGTCCGAAATGAACTTCCGCAGCAGATCGGTGTCCTTGTAGTCGACGTAAGTGATTCCGGCGGCGTCCAGGGGATTGCGGCGGGGCCTGGGGGCCTTGCGGTTGTTGCGGTGGCCGGGGGGCATGGGAACGGCGGTCCTTCCGGATCAGGAAACGGGGTCGAGGAGTTCGTCGAATGCGGGTGAAAGGCTGCGCCAGGCGGCCGGGCCCGCGGCATATTCGGCGTCGGTGAGCAGGCACGACTCCAGCAGCGCGCGCAGCCCGTCCGTGTCGAGCCCGGGCGAGGTGAAGGTGAGGTACTGGGCGCGGTCGCCGTGCTCGGGGTGCCAGTCCAGCGCCGCGGCCACCCGGCGGCCCGGGGGCACCAGCTCCCAGGCGGCGTCCGGCAGCGAGGCCAGCCAGGGCCCGGCGTTCTCCACGCACAGGGCACCGCCCGCCGCGTCCCAGGACAGCAGGGTGTCGCTCCGGTCGGCGAGCCAGAACCGGCCCCGGCTGCGGGCCGCGGCGCAGGTCAGGTCCTCCAGCGCTGCGTAGAGCCGCCCGGGGTGGAAGGGGCGGCGGCCCTGCCAGACGAGCGTGCCGACCCCGTCCGCGTCGGCCTCCTGCGGCAGCAGGGCGCAGGCGGGGTGCTGGCGCAGGGCCGCGGCCTCGACGTCGAAGCCGGCCACCGCGGCCGCGGCGAGCTCGACGGAGCCGACGGGGATGCGGCGGGCCCCGGGCGCGAGCTGGGCGAGGATCGCGTGGTCGGAGGCGTCGGCGACGCCGTCGGCCTCCGCGACGGCCAGCACCGTCGGGTACTCCAACTGCCGTGCGAACGTGTCCGCGACGGTCCGCTGGTCGGTCACCGCGGCGGCCAGGCCGGCCTCGGCCAGGTCGTCCCCGTTGCCCAGGCACGGCAGCACCAGGGCCGGGTCCACGGCCGTGAACACGCCGGTCAGCCGCACGTCCGGGCCGCCGTGCGCGGCCACGACCTCGGCCATGGCCCGGGGCTCGACGGAGTCCCACAGCTCCACGACGGCGAGCCGGTGCGTCCCGGCCACGGCGATCCGCTCCAGCTCCGGCATCAGGTCCTCGCGCAGCGCACAGCAGGCGCAGTCGTTGACCAGCGGCGCCTCGCCCTCGTCGAGCGTCCCCGAGCGGTCGCGCACGGTCCGGCGGACGGTCCCCGCGATGGCCGTCGCGAGGTCGTGGTGCAGGGCGACGGACCCGGGCACGGTGTGCAGCAGCCGGTCGACGGCGGCACGGCGGGCGTCGCCGTGCAGTCCGCCGACCAGCACCACGGGCAGCTGTGGGGCGCTCATCAGCGTGCTCCGCCCCGGCCGCGCCTGTTGTACCGGCGCTCGAAGCGCTCCACGCGCCCTGCGGTGTCCACGACGCGCGCGGTGCCCGTGTAGAAGGGGTGACTCGCCGAGGAGATCTCCACATCGATCACGGGGTAGGTGTTGCCGTCCTCCCACTCGACCGTCTTCGCGCTGGTGGCGGTCGACCGGGTGAGGAAGGCGAAGCCGGCGGCCCGGTCACGGAAGACGACGGGGCCGTAGGCGGGGTGGATTCCGGGCTTCATGGCGGTCAGCGCTCCTCTCGGAAGATGACGTGCCGGCCGACGACCGGGTCGTACTTGCGCAGAGAGATTCGGTCGGGATCGTTACGCCGGTTCTTGCGGGTCACGTAGGTGTAGCCGGTCCCGGCGGTGGACCGGAGCTTGACGACGGGACGTAGTTCGTTGCGGGCCATGGGGGCTACTATACAGAAATGGTTTCCATTTTCATTAGGAGGTACTGACGATGTCCGCGCACTGCCAACTCACCGGCCGCAGGCCGGGGTTCGGGAACTCGGTGTCCCACTCGCACCGGCGGACGTCGCGCCGGTTCGACCCCAACGTGCAGCGCAAGCGGTACTGGCTGCCGAGCGAGGGGCGGCATGTCCGGCTCGTGCTCAGCGCCAAGGGGATCAAGACGGTCGACTCGATCGGGATCGAGGCCGCGGTGGCGCGCATCCGCGCGCGAGGGGAGAAGGTCTGATGGCGAAGAAGAGCAAGATCGCGAAGAACGAGCAGCGGCGGCTGACGGTGGCGCGGTACGCGGCGCGGCGGGCGGTGCTCAAGGCGGTGATCCGCGATCCGCGGGCGCCGGAGGGGGAGCGGGTCGCGGCGCGGGCGGAGCTGGCGCGGCAGCCGCGGGACGCGAGTGCCACTCGCGTCCGGAACCGGGATGCGGTGGACGGGCGGCCGCGGGGGCATCTGCGGAAGTTCGGGCTGTCGCGGATCAATGTGCGGGCCGCCGCACATGCGGGGTTCCTGCCGGGGGTGCGGAAGGCCAGTTGGTAGGACGGGGCGCGGCCCCCGGGCCCCTGGTCCGTCGGCCGCGGGTCGTCCTGGGCTGATCGCGCGGTTCCCCGCGCCCCTTCGGGGCGCACCCCCCGGTCCGTCGGCTGCGGGCCGTCCGTGGCCGGTCGCGCAGTTCCCCGTGCCCCTGACGGGGCGCGGCACCCCCGTTGTCAGTGCCCCCTGCGAGACTCGCAGAGTCGGGACGGGCCACGGGGGTGTCCGTCCCGGCACCGCACCCGCACGGCCCAGCCCAACAGGCAAGCGCAGTGCGCCCGGCACAGGATGGAGGTCATGACCCTGAGCCTCGATCAGCTGAGCCGCTGCACCGTCGCCGTCGACCTGGGTGCCGCCAGGACCCGGGTCTACCTCAAGAACACCGGCCTGGTCGTCGACGAACCCAGCCTCGCCGCGGTCAACACCCGCACCGGCTCGCTGATCGCGGTCGGCTCCCTCGCCGAGGGCATGGCCGGCCGGACGCCGGGGCACATCCGCGTCGTGCGGCCGATCTCCGGCGGCACGGTCGTCGACATCGACATGGCCCAGCGGATGCTCCGCTTCCTGGTCGACGACAGGATCCGGCGCGCCTGGCGGCGCAAGCCGATGCTGCGTGCCGCGGTCTGTCTGCCGCACGACGCGGAACCCATCGCGCAGCGGGCCGCGGTGGAGACACTCAGCGCCCTCGGGGCGCGCCGGGTCGAGCTGGTGGACGCCCTCATCGCCGCAGCGGTGGGCAGCGGGCTGCCGGTCGAGCGGCCCGAGGCCACCATGATCCTGGTGTGCGGCGCGGCGTCCACGCAGGTCGCGGTGCTCTCGCTGGGGTCGATCGTGGCGGCCGAGAAGGTGCAGGTGGGCGGGGACGCCATCGACTACGCCGTCGTCCAGCACCTGCGCAGCGAGCACGAGCTGATGCTGCCCTCCCAGGGCCTGCACCCGCTGCACCTGGCCCTCTACGCCGATCCGGCCGTGGTCGGCACGGAGACGGAGGTGCGCGGCCGGGACGTGGCCACGGGCCTGTCCCGTACGGTCCTGGTGAACACCGCGCACGTCCGCGAGGCCATCAACACCCCGTTCACCGCCATCCTCGACGCCATAGGGCGCGTGCTGCGCGAGTGCCCGCCCGACCTGGTGGCCGACCTGGCCGACCGCGGCGTGATGCTCGCCGGCGGCAGCGCGATGCTGCCGGGCCTGGACACGATGATCGAGCGGGCGACGGGGATGATGGTGCAGATCGCCGAACACCCCGACGTCTGCGCGGTCGAGGGGCTCGGCGCGATGATCGAGGGCAAGCTGCAGCCGCTCGGCCTGGAGCCGCTGGCGAATTGAGGCTGCCTCAACAGTCCTTGTGAGCCTCCTTGGGAACTTCTTTACCTTCTCGATCCGTTCTCCATGTGCACCCCGAGAAACGAGGAGAAACGCACATGGCGCTCTGGGACCGACTCAAGGACTCGGCCACGACGATGCAGGGCCAGCTCGTAGCGAAGAAGAACGAGTTGAAGAGCGGCGCCTTCCGGGACGCGAGCATGGCGATGTGTGCTCTGGTGGCGGCCGCCGACGGTTCGATCGACGCCTCCGAGCGGCAGCGCGTCGCGTCGCTGATCGCCACGAACGACGTCCTGAAGAACTTCCCGGTCGACGACCTGCAGGCGCGTTTCCACGACTACTGCCAGAAGCTGACGACCGATTTCGACTTCGGCAAGGTCAGCGTGCTGCAGACCATCGGCAAGGTGCACAAGAAGCCGACCGAGGCGCGTGCCGTCATCCAGATCGGCATCATCATCGGCGGCGCGGACGGCGACTTCGACAAGTCGGAGCAGGCCGTCGTCCGCGAGGCCTGCTTCGCCCTGGGCATCAACCCGGCCGAGTTCGACCTCTGATGGCCTCCTCCGGGCCCGCTCCCTCCGTCAGGCGGAGCGGGCGGCCCGGAGGCGCGTCACACCCGAACGGGCACGGACTCCCGCGCCCCCACCCACGTCCCCAGGGCGATCTCGGCCGTGATCCCCGGCCCGAACCCCGCGATGACGCCCCGCGCCTCGTGCTCGGCGCCGCCGTCCTCGAAGAGCCGGTCGAGCGCGTCGAAGATGACCGCGCTGGCGATGTTGCCGCGCTCCGTCAGCGTGGCCCGGCTGTAGCGGAACATCTCCGGGGTCAGCCCCAGGTAGTGGCACAAGTCGTCGAGGATGCGCGGACCGCCCGCGTGCACGATGTAGAAGTCGAGGGCGGAGACGTCCCAGTCGTGCGGCTTCGCCATGTCGCGCATCGCGGGCGCCAGCATCGACATCGTGCCCGGCACCCGCTTGTCCAGGATGAAGTGGAAGCCCGTCTCCCGGACGCCGTAGGAGATCCAGGCCTCCGTATCGGGCACCAGATGCGAGCCGTTGCGCTCCAGGCGCACCCCCTGGCCGCCCTCGCCGCGCACCACGGCCGCCGCCATCCCGTCGCCGAAGAGGCCGTTGGAGAGCAGGTTGCCGACGCCCAGGTCCGTGGGCTGGTAGAGCAGCGAGCAGAACTCGCAGGCCACGATGAGCACGTTGGACCGCGGATAGGCCTTGCAGAAGTCGTGCGCGCGGTTGATCGCGGCACCGCCGGCCGCGCATCCGAGCTGGGCGATGGGGAGTTGGCGGGTCTCGTTCCGGAAACCCATGGTGTTGATCAGCCATGCCGTCATCGACGGCATCATGAAGCCGGTGCACGATACGTACACGATCATGTCGATGTCGCGGACGGTCACCCCGGCCATGTCCAGCGCCCGCTGGATGACGTCGGGCACCCTCGCCTTGGCCTCTTCCTCGTAGCGCGCGTTGCGCGTGGTGAAGCCTGGGTGCCTGAGGGTGTCCTCGATCGGCTGCACCAAGTGGCGCTTCTGCACGCCCGTATTGCCGATGAGCCGCAGCGCCAGATCGAGCTGCGGGTGGTCGGCATGCAGCGTGCGGGCCAGCTCCAGGGTCTCTTCCCGCGTGATCACATGCTCGGGTACCGCGATGGCCGGTCTGCACAGTGTCGCCATGGCGGCCTCCCGTTTTCCCGTCTGCAACGCGCGGCCGCCCCTTTGGCGCGGCAGCCTATCTCCACGTCTCCCGCAACAAAAAGCACGCCACACCTTTAATCCGGCAGTTCACCCGAATAGTGGACCATTCGGAGCAAACCAAATGAACATTCGTCGAACATGACGTCAAAGATTCACTCAACCGGTGGCGGCGTACGCCCGGAGCGCATCAGAAGGGCGTCAGGAGTGCCCGCGTCCTCTTGAGCCCGGGCCGCCGCCCTCCTTGGATGGACCTCGTGAACAGCCCACTGCGCGAGAACGACCGGCCGCCTCATACGGCGACGCCGCGTCCCGCGCGCTGTTCGCGTCCGGCGGGGATACCCGCACCGCGCGGCTGAGCCCCGCGCCGCCCCGCCCCGCCTGCCGCGCCTCCGCGCACCCGCCTTCCTGCCGTAGCCGCCCCTGCCCGCGGCCGTCCGCGTCACCGGCACCACCGGAACAACGCTCGTCGGCGCATCCTGTCGCGCCCGACGCGCTCCTCGTTCGCCCGGCAGCCCGTCCCCCGCCATCCGGCGGGGTGCTGCCGCCTATCCGAATCCCGGAGTGGATCATGTCTACCGCCGTCTCGCCCTCCCCCCGGACCGTGCTGGTCACCGGTGCCACCTCCGGCATCGGCTGGGAGACCGCCCGACTGCTCGCCGCACGGGGCGACACCGTCGTCCTGCACGCACCGGACCAGACCTCCGGCGACGACGCCGTCGCCCGGCTCGTGACCGCCGGTGCGAACCCGCTCCAACTGCGGCTCGTCGTCGCCGACTTCTCGCGGCTCGACGAGGTCCGCGCGATGGCCGCCCGCGTCGCCGACGAACACCCCGCCCTGGACGCACTCGTCAACAACGCCGCCGTCGCCGCGCCCGAGCGCCGCACGATGACCGCCGACGGCAACGAACTCTCCCTCCAGGTCAACTTCCTGGCCGCATACCTGCTCACCAAAGAGCTCTCCGGCGCGCTCTCCGCCCGCCCCGGCGGCCGCGTCGTCAACGTGTCGTCCTCGATGCACCGCACCGCGTCCATCGCCTGGAACGACCCCCACCGCGCCCGCCGTTACTCCCGGCTCGCCGCCTACGCACAGTCCCAGCTCGCCCTCACGGTCTTCGCCCGCGCCGCGGCTCCCGCCGGGGCCTGCTGGACGTCCGTCAGCGTGCACCCCGGCATCTGCGACACCGCTCTCATGCCCCTCTACGCGCACGAGGGCGACCCCGCCGCCGAGGGCGCGGAGCGCGTGGTGCGCCTGTGCGACCCGGAGACCGAGCTCGTCCCGGGCGGCTACTACGACCGTACGGCGCTCTCCCCCGCCGCACCGGTCGCCCTGGAGGACCGCACGGTCCGCCGACTGTGCAAACTCGCCGACCAGTTGGTCGGCAAGGCCGCTTGAAACCTGGTCACTTGTCACTGGAAAGAAGGACGTCATTCATGTCCAAACGCGCACGCAAGAAGAAGGCCCGCCGCAAGAAGGCCGCCAACCACGGCAAGAAGGCCGGCGGTCGTTGAGCACCGCCGGAACATCATGACCGCGCCGACGCGTCATGCCGTGCCCGTCCCGGCCGGCGGCCCCTGGGAGTCCTGGTTCCCGTCGGGACACCCGGGGCTGGGCTCCCTCGCGGAGCACGTCCGGTCGACCGGGACGGGCCACTGGTGGGCCGACGACCCGCACGCGCCGCGGGCCGGAGCGGTCGGCTGCGCGGGGCACGTCCTGCTGGGCGGCGACCCGCGCGCCGTGCACCCCGGGGACCTGGCGCCGCTGGCCCGCAGCTGGTTCGCCGCGCCCGACCGCTTCCTGCCCCTGCTCGGGGCCGCCTTCGACCGGATCGTCCCGTGGGAGCGCATGGTGTGGGTACGGGACGGGGCCGGCGGGCGCCGCACGCCCGTACCGCCGCCGGGCACCCGGATCCGCCGCCTCACCGCCGCCGACGCGGACGCCGTCCGGGCCCTGGGCCCGGACCTCGCCTGGATTGCGGAGAGTTGGGGCGGACCGCACGCCCTGGCCGCCTCCGGGCACTGCCGCGGCGCCTTCCGCGACGGCCGGCTGCTGTCACTGGCCTGTACGTACTTCCTCGGCAGCCGCTACGAGGACATCGCCGTCGCCACCGTGCCGGAATCCCGCGGCCGGGGACTGGCCCGAGCATGCGTCCTCACCCTCTGCGCGGACGTCGCCGCGCGCGGCCGCACCCCGAGTTGGACCTGCTCCCGCGACAACCACCCCAGCCGCGCCCTCGCCACCGCAACGGGCTTCCGGCTCGTGCGGCAATACGTTCACTACGGCGTCGGCCGGGCGGTCACTTGTTGCACAGAGCGGTCGACAGCACCTTGAGAGCGGCCTGATCCTGCTTTTCGGTCTTGGTGACGTTCTGGTTGAGCGAGAGAGTGATCTGCCGCTTGCCGTCGGCCGTCGTGAAGCTGAAGGTGTTGTATCCGGCGACGCTGCCCGTGTGCCCCCAGACGGGCGCCTGGCCCGTGCCGGCACAGTAGTTGGTGCTGTCCTCCAGACCGAGACCGTACGAACGGCCCGGCCGGTCGTCACCGTCCGGCCGCATGGCGCGCATCTCGCGCAGCAGGGCGGGCGGCAGCAACGCGCCCTTTCCGAGCGCCCTGTAGAACGTATTGAGGTCGTGGGTCGTCGAAATGAGCGTGCCTGCACCCCAGTAGACGGACGGGCTGAACTCCGTCGTGTCGGTCGGTGCTGCGGACGGCCCGTCGACCCACTCGTAGCCGTTCAGATGCGCACCGGGCATCTTCGTCGTGGTCGGGAACGACGTACCGGTCAGGTGCAGCGGTCGCACGATGCGGCGCCCTATCTCCTGACCGAGTGAGCGGCCGGTCGTCTTCTCGACCAGAAGGCCCAGGACGACGTAGTTGGTGTTGGAGTACGACCAGGAGGTGCCCGGCGCGAACTTGGGCCCGGCGTCGGCGGCGAGGGCGACCAGATCGCGCGGGGTGCAGGAGGCGGTCTGCAACGCCCGTACCGGATCGGGCTTCTTCAGCAGGACATCGGCCAGGTAGTCGGCCAGGCCGCTGGTGTGCGCGAGGAGTTGCCGTACGGTGATGTGTTCGCCGTTGGGGACGAGGCCGGGCAAGTGCTGCTCGATGGCATCGTCGAGGCCTATCTTGTGCTCGGCGACGAGCTGCAGCACGACGGTGGCGACGAAGCTCTTGGTGACGCTTCCCGCGCGGAACTTGTCCCCAGGCTGTGCATGACGCCCACTGCCGATGTCGGCTGTGCCGCTGCTGCCCCGCCAGGTCCCGTGCTCATCCCGCACCTCGGCTATCGCCCCGGGCACGCCCGTGGCGACCACCGCGTCCAGCGACTGCTGCAGTGCGGTGTGGCCTCCGGCCCGGTTCGGGGTCGCGGCGGCGGCCGGGACCGCCGCAGGGACGGCGGCGACTGCGGCGAGCAGTGCGGAGACAACGGCACTGGACGTGCGGGACATCGGGGTTCCTCCCGTTCGGTTGACGTGTTCATCAACCTAGGCGGGGGCCACTCCGCTTCGGATCGTGATCAAGGAGGATGCCGGTGGGCATGCCCCCTAGAGGAACCCCCTAGCAAGCGCTCCGTCGGTAAGGCAGTTCGACGACTGCAGGCCGTCCGTGGCCGGTCGCGCAGTTCCCCGCGCCCCTACGGGGCGCGAGTCCCTCAGTCGCCCGCTTTGAGCGACCTCACCAGGTCGACCGCCTCCCTCAGGTTGAGCCCCGGCCGTGCCTGCCGGATCGCCCGGACGGCCTTGACCTCGTGCGTGACGGGGTCGACCCCGGCGACGGCGAGCGTCTTGCGGGCCCAGTCAGCGGTGGCCGCCTGGTCGGCGGAGGCGAACTCCTCGACGATGGCCAGCGCCCGCTCCAGACCGGGGCGTTCGGCCTCACCGGCCTCGCCGAGTGCGGTGTGGAGGGCGTCCTTGACCGGTGTCAGGTCGGGAAGCAATGGGCGGTTCGTAGGCCAGAAGTTGCGCATGGCCCATTATGACCAGTGGGTCTCCAACTCGAACCAGACCGTCTTGCCGATCCCGTGCGGCCTGGGACGCACGTCCCACGCCGTGGCCAACGCGGCCACCAGGGCGAGGCCGCGGCCGGACTCGTCGTCCGGCGAAGCGTTGCGCTTGCGCGGCAGACCGTCGCCCGCGTCCGACACCTCGACGCGGAGCGTCTTGCCGACGATGACACACCGGGCACTGATCTCCCGGCCGGGGGCGGCACGTGCGTGCCGGCACGCGTTCGTCATCAGCTCGCTGAGGAGGAGGACGGCCGTCTCGGCGGCGGGTTCCGGGAGTTGCCATTCCTGAGCCTGCTCGCGCAGCAGCCTGCGGGACCGGCCCACGCTGCGCGGGTGCCGCGGGAGGCACCATCCGACGAACCGGTCGGGGAGGGGGGTTGTCATGGATGCGTGTCCTTGTTGCTCAGCGTCTTGTCACTCGGGAGCGGGGTGGTTGCACCCGCTGAGGGGTCACAGCGTGTGCTTCGCGGGAACATGCTGGGCAGGGGCGAGGCGGGTACGGGCACGGGTTGTACCCGCGGTGGACCCCAGCAGAGGGGTGATGCGATGTCGGGTGAGGCTCTCCCGCCAAGTGCCTGGCGGTACTGCGGTAACCAGATCAAGCTCTGGCGCGTGCTGGCGGGCATCAGCCGGGAGGAACTGGCCCAGGAGGCGGGGTACGAGTACGAGACCATCAAGTCGATGGAGCAAGGCCGCCGGCGGCCAACGCTGAGGCTGCTGCAGGTTGCCGACCAGACATGCAGCGCCAGAGGGTTGCTGCTAGCGGCACGCGAATATCTGGAGCCGCAACGGCATTCATCGCAGATTCCGGAGTACAAGGCTGTCGAGGCCGAAGCGCTTGCGATCTCGTCGTACCAAAACCTGCTCGTGCCCGGCTTGCTGCAGACCGAGGACTATGCGAGAGCCCTGCTGAACAGCCACTGGCCGCCTGTGGACGACGAGGTGCTCGAAGAACGGGTGACAGACCGTATGCGACGGCAAGAGAAGCTGATGCGCAAGCCCGCTGCGTTGTTCAGCTATGTGATCTATGAAGCCGCGCTACGCAGCAGTGTTGGCGGACCGTCGGTCATGAAGGGCCAGCTGCTCCGCCTACTCGACGCAGGGGCACTGCGCAACGTTTCGATCCAGGTCCTTCCGGCAAGTCGGAACGCGCCCGGACACCTCAACGGGCCACTGGTACTGCTGGAGACAACCCGGCACAAACACTATGGCTATGTGGAAGGCCAGAACACTCACGTGCTGCACTCCGATGGCGAGACAGTCGGTGACCTGACCCAGCGATACGGGATGATCCGCATGCAAGCCCTGAGTATCGAAGAGTCGGCAGACTTCATCAGAAAGGTACTGGACGAGCAATGAGCAGCAAGCCGAGGTGGTTCAAGTCCAGCTACAGCGACAACGTGGGCGGCGACTGCGTTGAGGTCACCTGTCTTCCTCGTACCGTCCACGTCCGAGACTCGAAGCTCGGGAACAACCCACAACTGATCGTCCCGGCCCCCGCATGGGCGGACTTCATAGGGCACATAGCCGCACCGTAAGGGCCCGAGACTCGGGGGCCGAGATCCGAGCGCTCTTTGCAAGGAATGGGTGGTGGTGATAACCCACCCACCCTCCCAACTCCCGCGCAAACACGTCCGGATGACATTCGCGGAGCGAACCCGCACGGCGCGCAGCGGCCGTGTAGCGTGCGCAGCAACAAGCAACCCCCGCCGGTGCTGAGAACACCGAACGGGGGTCTACCACCAAAGACGTAGAGGATCTTGATGGCTACCGCCCAGCTTAGCGCTGCCGCGCCCCCGTACGCGCCCCCAATGGCCCGACCGGGCTACGGCAAAAAATCCGTACCCGACCAAGCCCCCCGCCGCGCGGGCGACTTCGCTCACCTGCCCGAACGTGAGGCATCGGTCGCCGCACACATCGACCGACTCCCGGACGGCGCCGCCGTCGACATCAAGACGCTGGCCAGAGAGCTGGCTGCGTACGGCCAGCAGGCAGTGGCCAAGGCCCTGGAGAACCTCTCGAAGGCGGGCCACCTGCGCCGCTTCAGGGAACAGATCGGCACCCAGTGGGTGACCCGTACGCACTTCTCCCGCACCGCGCGGGACGACGCATGGTGGAACCACTACCTGAAGCACGACGAGGCACTGCCCACCAGGGCGGCGAGCCGCAGCGAGGCGTACGAAGCGCTGGCGGCCGTCGGCCGCACCGCGCCCCGCATGACGCTCTCGGCGGCGGAGTGCGCCCAACTGGAGCCGCTGGCAGCGGAATGGCTGGCCCGAGGGGCCACGAAGGAGCAGCTGATCGCCGCCCTCACGAGCGGCCTCCCGGACCCGGTGCACTCGCCGGTCGCGCTGGCCGGCAAGCGCCTGACCACCAAGATCCCGCCGGAGCGACCGATCCGGCAGCCCGCCCGCATCATGGAATGCACCGCGTGCGGCATCCCGGGGCGCCCGGAGGCCCTGCCGGGCGGCTTGTGCCGCCAATGCCGGGGCGAGGAAAGGCCACTTGACCCGACGGTCAGCTCGGACACTGCGGCCCGCCTGGCCCAGGTACGGGCTGCGATGCGCAGCAACAGATATCGCGCGCAGCGGACCGACGCCCCTTGTCAGTCCTCCGAGCCACTGAGGACTGACAAGTAGGCCACCGGTTGCACCTCGCACCGTACCGGAAGCACCACCCCCACCGTCCCGAATACCGCGCGTAGCGCCACCGACACACCAAGTGCCCGCCAAACGTGTAGAGTTCACAACGGCGCGCCGAGCGCGCCCCCCTTCAAAGAGGAGCCGACGACGTCGGGTTCGTGGAGGACCCGATCCCGGGTTCCTCCGGCAGCGGTCACCGGGTTTTGGCCGCGCTGCATGAAGGGGGGCGCCAGTGGGGCGTCACCGCAAGATCCGCCCGTCGATCTGGAAGCGCATGACGCAGAAGGTTCGGGGGTGGTTTCGCGGCCGATGACCCTGCCAGTCCTCCAACCAGCTGAGGACTGACAGGTAGGCCATTGCGGTCTGGCCCTCGTTGTGGATATCCGGTCCATGGCGGGGGCCTCCCCCGTACCGTACCCGGAGCACAGCCCCCGCGTACACAACTCACCCCCTCCAGCGCGACCGCCCTAGTGTGCTCTCTCACTCACACACACCCGCCCTAGTGCACTAGCACGGCGCACCCCGAAGTCCCCGCCCAGCCTTGCGATGTTGAGCGCGTACGCCGTACATTCGCCACCATGCAGACCACCGACGTCCTCATCTCCGGCGCCGGCATCGCCGGCCCCGCGCTCGCGCACTGGCTGCACCGGGCCGGGTACCGCACCACCATCGTCGAGCGCGCCCCCGCGCCCCGCCCCGGCGGGCAGACCGTCGATCTGCGCGGGGCCGGGCGCACCGTCGTCGAGCGCATGGGGCTCATGCCCCAGGCCCGGGCCGTCGCCGTCTCGCAGCGCGGGATCGCACTCGTCGACGGGCGGGGGCGGATCACCGCCCGCATGCCCGTGGACGCCTTCGGCGGCGAGGGGATCATCTCCGAGATAGAGATCCTGCGCGGCGACCTGGCGCAGGTGCTGTACGACGCAACGGCACCGCACACCGAGTACCTCTTCGACGACACCGTCACCGCACTCGACGAGGACGCCGACGGCGTCACCGTCACCTTCGAGAAGGCGGCCCCGCGCCGCTTCGCCCTGGTCGTCGGCGCGGACGGCCTGCACTCCGCCGTCCGCGGCCTCGCGTTCGGGCCCGAGGAGCAGTGCGTGCGGCAACTCGACTGCTGTATCTCCTGGTTCACGGTCACCGACCCCGACATCGACCTCGACGGCTGGTACCTCATGCACAACGCCCCCGGCGGGCTCGTCGCGTCCGCCCGGCCCGGGCGCCTGCCGGGCGAGATCAAGGCCGGGCTCGCCTTCCGGACCACGGAGCCGCTCCGCTACGACCGGCGTGACGTCGCCGCTCAGCAGGACCTGGTCGCGCGGCACTTCGCGCACGTCACGGAGTGGGAGGTGCCGCGGCTGCTCGCCGCGATGCGCACCGCGCCCGACTTCGCCTTCGACTGCCTCGGGCAGGTGCACCTCGACCGCTGGTCCCGCGGCCGCGTCGTGCTGCTGGGCGACGCGGGCCACTGCCCGACACCGCTCACCGGGCTGGGCACGAGCCTCGCCCTGGTCGGCGGATATCTGCTGGCGGGCGAGCTGGCCGCGGCGCGCGGCGACCACCGGGCCGCGTTCGCCGCGTACGAGCGGCTCATGCGGCCGTACGTCGCCTCGTCGCAGCAATTGCCGCCCGGCGGCACCGCCGGATATGCGCCGCGCAGTGCGCTCGCCATCCGCATGCGGGCCGCCTCGATGCGGTGGATGAACCGGTGGCCGCTGCGGAATGTGATCGCGGCGCAGTTCGCGAAGGCCGGGGATATCGAGCTGCCGGACTATGCCTCTCTCGCGCCCGTCCACCCCGGGTGAGAAGCCATACCGAACAAACGGTATGTTTTATTCCGATGGAGGGCCGCTCCCCTTGGCCGCCCGGGATTCCCGGGCGGCCAAGGGTGCTTTCCCGTGCGCGGCCGCTGCCTGGCAAACTCGCACAACATGACCGCGAATCTGCTGCTCCCCGGAAAAGTCACCTTCATCACCGGCGCCGGCTCCGGCATAGGCGCCGCCGCAGCCCGCGTCTTCGCGCGGGAAGGCGCCACCGTCGTGCTGACCGGCCGCCGCGAGGAACGGCTGGCCGCCGTCACCGAGGAATTGCGGCAGTCCGGTGCCGAGGCCTCGTACGTCGTCTCCGACGTCACCTGCCCCGAGGCGGCGCGCAGCGCGGTCGCGTTCGCGGTCGAGAAGTACGGCCGGCTGGACGCCGCATTCAACAACGCGGGAATCGGCGGCGACCGGACCCCGCTGCACCTCATGGCGGACGACGTCTACGACGCGATCATGGAGACCAATGTCCGGGGCGTCTGGAACTGCCTGCGTCACGAGATAGCGGCCATGCTGGAAAACGGCGGCGGCGCCATCGTCAACAACAGCAGCGTCGGCGGGCTCGTCGCCATCCCGGCCGCCGCTCCCTACGTCGCCTCCAAGCACGCCGTGGTCGGCCTGACCCGGGCCGCGGCCGACGAATACGCCCGGCAGGGGATCCGGGTCAACGCCGTGGCGCCCGGCACGACGCGCAGCGAGATCACGGCGGACTGGTTCGCCCGCAACCCGGGGCAGGAGGAGTCGTCCCACTCCATGACGCCGCAGGGCCGCACGGCCGCCCCGGAGGAGATCGCCGAGACGGTGGCGTGGCTGCTGAGCGACCGGTCGCCGTTCCTGACGGGTGCCGTGGTGCCGGTGGACGGCGGCTTCGTCAACCAGTAGGGCAAGCGGTGAGGCGACCGGCGGACCGGCCGGTGAGGACGATCTGGAAGGCCGGCTGTCCGTGCTGGCTCCCGGTGACCTCGACGACACCGCTCCCCGACGTCCGGACGTCCAGCAGGCAGGGCGCGTCGAACTCGACGTACCGGCTGAAGGAGGTGAAGACGGCCACGGGCGCGGACCAGCGCGGGCCGCAGGACGCCAGGGCCGCCTGCTGGGCGGCGGTGAGCAGGGCGAGGCCGGGGACGTGGTCGACGGGGTGGTCGAACATCTCGGTGTTCGCCGGGTCGTTGCGCAGCAGCCAGCGGTCCGGGCGGCCGGTGGCGGACAGGGCGACCTCCGCGGCCGAGGAGCAGCCCACGCGCTCCGGCGCCACCGGCTCCGGCACGTCCCACACGCCCCAGGGCACCGTCAGGTGTCCGTCGCGCAGCCGCCGGTAGACCGGCGGGGAGATCCACTGGGCCCGCGAGTCGGCCCGGCACACCACCCGGCCCTCGTGCCGGACCGTGAATTCCATGATCTCGGCGCCGAGTACCCGCCCGCTGCGCCGGATCATCTGCGAGCAATTCAGCTCCACGGTGACGGGCGTGCGCCCGCCCCGCCATTCCGGTTCCGGTTCGGTCAGGGTGCAGTTCAGCTTCTTCAGGAGCGACTGGTATTCCAGCGGCACCCCGAACGCGGCGTGGGAAACGGCGAGCCCGCACTGCCGGACGAGCGCGGCGGCCGTTGCGGCCGCGGACCGGCCGCCGCCGGGAGCTTCCGGTTCGCCCGGCCATTCGGCGCCGACCAGGAATACCTCGGGCGCCGGGCGCGTCCAGCCGGTGACGAGAACGCCGCTCTGGTCCTTCAGATGCACGAGCTCCTTGGGCACCAGCCGGGGCACCTCCCCGTGAACAGGGGATTTCCGCAGGCTGGCGGCCGGGACCTGCTGGCGGCCGGACTCCGATTTCGGGGTTTCCGGGGCCAGAGTGCAGGATTGGTACACCGTTGCGGACATGATCCCCCCTGGGGTGCCTACTCGAACGTTCGAGTGGGGCAGGACGTTGCGACAAGATACCTATCAATCGGTACTTATCGCCAGGGGGGACGGAGCAGAAGGAGGGGATTGCCGTGGCGCAGCAGGAGCGCGCGATCCGGACCCGGCAGGCGATTCTGGAGGCTGCCGGAAAAGTCTTCGACGAGTCCGGGTACGAGGCCGCCACGATTGCCCAGATCCTTGCCTGCGCCAAGGTCACCCGGGGTGCCCTGTATTTCCACTTCAGCTCGAAAGAGGATCTTGCCCGGGGCGTTCTCGACGAAGCGGTGACAACCGAGGGCGTTTCGCCCCAGCCGTTCAAATTGCAGGAATTGCTGGACACCTCGCTGCTGCTCGCCTACCGGGTCCAGCGCGAGCCGCTGCTCCGCGCCTCGATCCGGCTGTCCGTCGACCAACGGGCCCGGGCCATGTTCGGCACCCGGTGGCCCGACTGGATCACGGTGACCGCCGCGCTGATCCAGGAGGCCAAGGACCAGGGCGAGACCCTGCCGCACATCGTCCCCGAGGAGGTCGCACGCCTCATGGTCGGCGCGTGGACGGGCGTCCAGCTGACCGCCGAGGCGATGCCCGAGCCGCCGGACCTCGCGCACGAGATCTCCCTGCTCTACCAGCTGATGATGCCCAACATCGCGGTGCCGGGCGTGCTGGCCCGGCTGGACATGGCGCCGGACCGGCCGCTGCGGCTGATGACGCCCGTGGACGACATCAGAGAGACCACGTGAGAGACCACATGAGAGAAGCCTGAGAAAGCCCCTCCCCCTCTGTCTACAGTTCTGTAGACAATCGCAGCGGAGAGGGCGGAGGGACCATGCCGGCAACGGGCATTGGCACGGTGGCCGAGCGGACGCGCAGGCGTCCGGCAGAGGCGGGGACGGGCCTGAGCAAAGTGCCCGAGGTGACGGCCCTGTTCTGGGTGGTGAAGGTACTCACCACCGGCATGGGCGAGACCGCCTCGGACTACCTGGGCCGGACGCTCGGCCCGATACCCGCCGGCTGCCTCGGACTCGCCGGATTCTCCGCCCTGTTGGCGCTGCAGTTCCGCTCGGCGCGCTACCGGCCGTGGATCTACTGGTCCGCGGTCGTCATGGTCAGCGTCTTCGGCACCATGGCCGCCGACGTCGTCCACGTCGTGGCCGGCATCCCCTACACCGTCTCGGCGGTGGCGTTCTGCCTGGCGCTGGCGGCCGTTCTGGCCGGCTGGTACGCGTCCGAGAAGACCCTGGCCGTGCACAGCATCCGCACCCGCCGGCGCGAGACGTTCTACTGGGCCACGGTGCTCGCCACGTTCGCCCTCGGCACGGCGATCGGCGACCTCACGGCGGGCACGCTGCACCTGGGCTACCTGGCCTCCGGCATCCTCTTCGCGGCGGCCATCGCCGTGCCGGCGCTGTCCGGGCGCTTCGCGTGGCTGAACCCGGTGGCGGCGTTCTGGTCGGCGTACATCCTGACGCGCCCGCTGGGCGCGTCGTTCGCGGACTGGATGGGCGTACCGTCCGACCGCGGCGGCCTCGGCTGGGGGACGGGCCCGGTGACCCTGTCGCTGCTGGTCCCGATCCTGTGCCTCGTCGGGTACTTGGCCGTCAGCCGGCGGGACACGCCGCGAGGCCAGTGGTAGGAGAACAGCGAGGCTGACGCGCCCCGGCGGCGACTCCGCTACCGGCTCCCCGAACACCGTTCACGACTCCCGAAGCCCCCTGTGTCCGGCGTGCGTTTTCGACGATCGTTTGGTTGTCCGCGAAAACGCCAACGACCCGGAATAAACGGGGGGTTCAACATGTCAGTCCCGGTCCGTCGCAAGAGGCGCATCGTCCTCTCGACCGTCTCCTCCGACTCGCACACCTGGAACCTGGTCTTCCTGCAGCTGCTCCTCGAAGAGGGCGGCTACGAGGTGCACAACCTCGGCGCCTGCGTCCCCGACGAGGTGCTGGTCGAGGCGGTCCGCGGCCACCGGCCCGACGCGGTGGTGATCTCCTCCGTGAACGGGCACGGGCACCTGGACGGCGCCCGCATGATCCGGCTGCTGCAGGCCGACGCGGACCCGGAGGTGTCCGGGGTGCCCGTGATGATCGGCGGGAAGCTGGGGATCCGGGGCGCTGCCGACGCGGACCTGGCCGAGGAGCTGCTCGCGGCCGGATTCCGCGCCGTGTTCACCGAGGGGTCCGACCCGGCCGACTTCGGCCGGGCCCTGAACGAGCTGGCCGGTGCCGGTGCCCTCACGGCCGACGAGGCGGTGGCGGCATGAGCGCGGAGCTGCGGAACCGCCCGGCGATCGACATGCAGAGCTACGTCGAACAGGCCGCGCAGGAAGGCCGGCTGGTGGTCCAGCCGCGGATGGGGATGTCCGGCCCGGCCGAGATGGCCGCCGGGCTGCGGGCGGTCGCCGCCGCCCGGGCCCGCACCGTCGGCACCATGACGATCGACTCCTACACCCGCGTCGAGGACATCGCCGGCGCCGAGGCGGCCCTGGCCGAGGGGAAGCACCTCAACGGCTTCCCGATCGTCAACCACGGGCCGGTGACCACCGCACAGGTCGCCGCCGCCACCGGGCACCGCATCCCGGTGCAGGTGCGGCACGGATCGGCGCGCCCCGCCCACATCTTCGACGCGATGGTGGCCGCGGGACTGTCGGCCTCCGAGGGCGGCCCCGTCTCGTACTGCCTCCCGTACTCCCGGCTGCCGCTCGCCGAGGCGATACCGGCCTGGGCGGACGCCTCCCGCCGGTTCGCCGAGGGCACCGCGGCCAACGGGCTCCGCGCCCACCTGGAGACCTTCGGCGGCTGCATGCTCGGCCAGATGTGCCCGCCGTCGCTGCTGGTGGCGATCAGTGTGCTGGAGGCGATGTTCTTCGCGCAGCACGGCCTGACGTCCGTCTCCCTGTCGTACGCCCAGCAGACCCACCCGGTGCAGGACATCGAGGCACTGGCCGCGCTGCACCACCTCGCCGAGACGTTCCTGCCGGCCGACGTGGCCCGGCACGTGGTGCTCTACACCTACATGGGCGTCTACCCGGGCACCGAGGCCGGGGCCGGGCTGCTGCTGGACACCTCCGCCCAGGTCGCCGTGCGCGGCGGCGCCCAGCGCCTGATCGTCAAGACGGCGGCCGAGGCGCACCGCATCCCCACCGTCGGGGAGAACATCGCGGCGCTGGAACGGGCCACGCGCAAGGGGCGCGAGGCGCTGACGGAGGAATGCGAGCTGCCCTGGGCCCGCCAGGTCGACTACGAGACCGTCTACACCGAGGCGTTGGCGCTGATCGAGGCCGTGCTGGGCCTCGACCCGGACATCGGGTCGGCCCTGCGGAAGGGCTTCGCCGCCGGGCTGCTGGACGTGCCGTTCTGCCTGCACCGCGACAACACCGGTGCCGCGCAGGGGATGATCGGCGACGACGGGCGGCTGCGCTGGGCGAAGACGGGGGCGATGCCGCTGCCGGTGCACTCCTCCACCACGAGGGCGGTCACCTCCGCCCGGCTGCTCGGCATGCTGCGCTACACCGCCGACAGCCACGACCGGGAGGCGGCGGCGCTGGACGCCGCGGCGCCGTACCGGATCGCGATCGTCGGCTCCGGCCCGCGCGGCCTGTCCGTCGCCGAGCGGCTCGCCGCCCGGCTGGAGCGTGAACTCCCCGGCCGCGACGTGGAGATCAGCATCGTCGACAAGGTGCAGGTGGGCACCGGGCGCGTGTGGCGCACCGGCCAGGACACCTCCTTCCTGATGAACACCGCATGCGGAGAGGTCACGATGTTCTCCGGCCCGCTGGACGACGGCCCCGTGCGCGCCGGTGCCGGGCCGACCCTGGCCCAGTGGTGGTCCACGGCCGACCCCGGCGGCCACCCGGGTCCGGACGCCTACGCACCGCGCGCGCTGTACGGCGAGTACCTGCAGTTCTACCTGGACGCGGTCGAGGCCTCGCTGCCGTCGCACGTACGCCTCAGACGTGTCACCGGTGAGGTCACCGGTGTGCACAAGGACGGCGGCGCCTGGCAGTTGACGTTCTCCGGCGGGGAACAGCTGGCCGCGGACCGGGTCGTGATGACCACCGGCCACCCCGTCACCGAACTCTCCGCCGACCAGGCCGGACTGGCCGCCTTCGCCGGCGACCGCCCGCACCTGCGCTACATCCGCGGTGACAGCGCCGCCGACATGCCGCTCGGTGCCGTCGCGCCCGGGACGCGGGTCGCCGTGCTCGGCATGGGCCTGTCCTTCTACGACGTCACCGCCGCCCTGACCTGCGGCCGCGGCGGCCGGTTCGAGGACGACGGACACGGCGGACTGCGGTACGTCCCCTCGGGACGCGAGCCCCGGATCCTCGCCGGCTCCCGCTCCGGGGTGCCGCTCCCGGCCCGCGGCCGCAACCAGAAGGGCCCGGACTGGCGGTACAGGGCGCGGCTGTTCACCCCGCAGCGCATCAGGGCCCTGCGCGCCCGCGGCCCGCTGGACTTCCGCCGGGACGTGTGGCCGTGGCTCGACGCGGAGATGCAGCTCGTCTACTACGCCACAGCGGTCCGTGCCCGCTACGGCACCGAGGTGGAACACGCCTACACCGACAGCCTCGTGGCCGAGATCTCGGTCGCCGGGGCCGACACCGCCGAGCAGACGGCCCGGCAACTGGCCGAACGCTTCGGCCTGGACCTCCTGCCGCCCCTGGACGTGAACCGCCTGGCCCGCCCGTTCGCCGGCCGCCACTTCGACAGCGCGAAGGAATACGCGGCCACCCTGGCCGAGTCGATCGCGGCCGACGTCGCCCAGGCCCGCCTGGGCAACCTCGACGGTCCGCTCAAGGCCGCCCTGGACGTCCTGCGCGACGTGCGCGGCACGATCCGGCTGGCCGTCGACCACGGAGGCCTCACGGCCGCGTCGCACCGCGAGGACTTCCTCGGCCGGTTCGGCCCGCTGAGCGCCTTCCTGGCGGCCGGTCCCCCGATGGTGCGGCTGGAGCAGACCCTGGCGCTGATGGACGCCGGGATCCTCGAAGTGGCCGGTCCCGAGGCCCGGTTCGGCTCCGACGAGGACGCCGGGGCGTTCGCGGTGTCGTCCGGCCAGGTCGACGAGGCGCCGCAGCTCTGCGAGGTGCTGATCGACGCCCGGATCCCCGGCACCGACCTCGCCCGCGACCCCGCTCCGCTGACCCGCTGCCTCACCCGTGCCGGACTGTGGACCTCGTGGGCGAACACCGCGGGCGGCCAGAGCTTCGACACCGGGGGCGTCGCCGTCACCGAGTCCCCGTACCGGCCGCTCGACGCGGACGGAACGGCAGCCGACGGGATGTACGTGCTCGGCATCCCCACGGAGGGACAACGGTGGTTCATGCAGGTCGGGTCCTCCCGGCCCGGCCCGTGGACCGAGTTCACCAAGGACGCCGACGCGATCGCCGCCGACGCCCTGGCGGGCCTGCGGCAGACGGCCCGGCCCCGCGCCCTGGAAGGAGCGAACCGATGATGCGCCACGACGACGCGTACGGCCGGATGCGCCGCACCGCAGCCCACGCGATGTTCCGCCGCAGCCGCGACCTCCTGCTGGACCTCCGCACGGACCTGGACGCCGCCCGGGCCGCCTTCACCTGGCCGAGGCCGGAGACGTTCAACTGGGCGCTCGAATGGTTCGACGTCGTCGCCGACGGCAACCGGCGGCCCGCCCTGGAGCTGATTCAGGCCGACGGCGGCACGGTGACGGTGTCCTATCAGGAGCTGTCGGCCCGCTCCGACCAGGTCGCCAACTGGCTCGCGGGGCAGGGCGTCGGCCGCGGGGAGCGGGTGATGATCGCCCTCGGCCAGCAGGCCGAGCTGTGGGAGACGCTGCTCGCCTGCCTGAAGATCGGCGCCGTGGTCATCCCGGTCTACACGTCGCTGACCCGCGCCGAGGCCGAGGACCGCACCGGGCGGGGCCGGGTGCGGCACGTGATCTGCCGGAGCGACCTCACGGACCGGTTCGCCGGCCTCCCGCCGGCGACCCGCATCGCGGTGGGTGCGCCGGTGGCCGGCTGGACCGACTACGCCGCCTCGTCCACCGCCGAAGAGCGGTTCGTCCCCTCCGCCCCCACCCCTGCGACGGATGTGGCCTTCGCCTACTTCACCTCCGGCACCACCTCGGCACCGAAGCTCGTCACCCACACCCATGTCTCGTACCCCATAGGGCACTTGTCGTCGATGTACTTCAACGGGCTGCAGCCCGGGGACCGGCACCTGAACGTCTCGGCGCCCGGGTGGGCCAAACACTCCTGGTCCAGCCTGTTCGTGCCGTTCACCGCCGAAGCCACACTGGTCGTACTGCCCGACGGCGGCGCCGAGCCCGGCGAACTGCCGGGCCTCCTGGCGGCGCGGGACGTCACCAGCCTGTGCGCCCCGCCCTCCCTGTGGTCCCGGATCGCGCAGCACCTCGACGCCGCCGCCCCGCGGCTGCGGGAGGCGACCAGCGCGGGCGAACCGCTTCCCGCCGAGGTCGCCGACGCGATCGAGCGGGCGTGGGGGGTGCCGGTCCGCGACGGCTACGGCCAGACCGAGACCACGGCCCTGATCGGCACCACACCCGGCATGCCCCGCCGGCCCGGCCGGCTGGGCAGACCGCTCCCCGGCTGGGACGTCCGCACCGACGACGGCCGGGTGTGCGTGGACCTCGCGAACGACCCCGCGGGCATGATGGCCGGCTACGACCCCGTGGCCACCCCCACCGCACCGCCCCTGGGCGACGGCACGTACCTCACCGGCGACATCGGCGAGACGGACGCGGACGGCTACATCCGGATCCTCGGCCGCTCCGACGACGTCTTCAAGTCCGGCGGACACCGCGTCTCCCCCTACGAACTGGAGGCCGTGCTCCGCTCCCATCCGGCCGTGCGCGAGGCCGCCGTCGTCCCCGCGGCGCACCCGACCCTCGGCAGGGCCGCCCACGCCGTCGTCGAACTGGCCGCAGAACAGGCCACGACCGCCGACGAGTTGCTCGCCCACGTGGACGCCCGCGTCACCCCCGCCCTGCGGGTCCACACCATCGCCTTCACCGGCCGGCTCCCCCGCACGGCGTCCGGCAAGGTCCGCCGCGCCGCCCTGAGCCCCGCCCCCGCCCGCTCCTGAGCCTCCACGACCCCCGAGGAGAGAACCGTCATGTCCGTCACCAGCCCCCTCAAGGCCGCGGCACCGGAAGCCCTGGCGTCGTCGCTGCCCGTGATCCTGCGCAGCGTCGAGGAACGCGGCCTCACGTTCGAGGAGTTGACGTTCGCACCGCTCACCGCGGACGGCCGCACCGGCGTCGGCATCCACCGGCTGTACACCACCGAGGAGACCGGCGACGGGGGCCCGGCCGCCGGCATCGTCCGCTACGGGCCCGGAGCCGCCACCGTGCCGCACCGGCACCAGGGCTACGAGATCATCTACGTCTTCGAGGGACAGCTGGAGACCGAGGCCGGCGCCCATCCGGCCGGAAGCATGCTGGTCATGAGCCCGGGCTCGGTCCACGCCCCGCGGTCGGCCAACGGCGCCGTCCTGCTGGTGGTCTGGGAGCAGCCGGTACTCCCGCTCCAACAGGCCTCCTGACAAGCCCGGTTCACGATTCCCGAACACGCGTTGCCGTCCGCCGGCACCGCCTTGAGCCACGGCGGACGGCCCCGCATCATCTCAGTAAGCAATCGAACCTCTTACGCGAGGCGCCGAACGCCGCGAGAAGTGCAGTGTGTCGACTGCGAGCTCGTCGTGGCTGGTCGCGCAGTTCCCCGCGCCCCTTCGGGGCACGATCACGCACCACGTAAGCACTCTGACCCCTTTCAGTCCGACCTCCAGAAGGAGCCGTCGTGTCCCTCTCCCTCACCCGGCCCAAGGCCCAGGATCCGCAGCCCGTCAGGGCCCGCACCTTCGGGCCCCGCCACCGCTGGACGATCCTCGGCATCGGCATCGCCTCGCAGGCCGCCTTCTCCGCCGCCTTCCAGGGCATCCCGACCACCTCGACCGCCATGCGCAGCGCCTACCACCTGACCAACGGCACGCTCGGCATCGTGCTCGCGGCGATCTCGCTGGGCATCGCCGTCTCCGAGATCGCCTGGGGCATCTGGACCGACAAGTTCGGCGAACGCCGCATCCTGCTCACGGGCCTCATCACCACCGGCATCGTCCTCGGCGTCATGGCCCTGGCCGTCGTCCCCACCTCCTCCGGCATCCCCGGCATCGGCATGCTCGCCGGAGGGCTGCTGCTCGTCGGCGCTCTCGGCGGATCCGTCAACGGCTCCTCCGGCCGGGCCGTGATGGCCTGGTTCAAGGACGGGCAACGCGGACTGGCCATGAGCCTGCGGCAGACCGCGATCCCGGCCGGCGGCGCCATCGGCTCGGCGCTGCTGCCCTGGCTCGCCGTCGGCTTCGGCTTCCGGGCGGTCTACGGCATCCTCGCGCTGTTCTGCTTCGCCGCCGCCGTCGCCACGCACCGGTGGATGCACTCGCCCGAGGAGGAGGCCTCCGGCCCGGCCACGGCCGCCGCGACGGCGGACACCGCGCAGGTCTCCCCGCTGAAGGACCGCAACGTGTGGCGACTCGCCCTCGCCTCCGGCCTGTTGACCATCCCCCAGTTCGCGATCCTCACCTTCATCGGCGTCTTCCTCCACGACGCCCACCACGCCGCACTCGCCGTCGGCGCCTCCGCCGTCGTCATCGTCCAGATCGGCGGGGCCGCCGCCCGCGTGGGATCGGGACGGTGGACGGACAAGCACGCGGGCAGCAGGCGGCCGTACGTGCGGGCCGTCGGCCTGGCCGCCACCGTCGCCCTGGCCGCGGCGGCCGCACTGACCCACGGACCCACCTGGGCGGTGGTCGCCGCCCTGGTCGTCAGCGGTATCCTCGCCAACGCCTGGCACGGCGTCGCCTACACCGAGATCGCCCACATGGCCGGGGCCCAGCGGGCCGGCACCGCCCTGGGGCTGGAGAACACCACGGTCTTCGCCGCCGGGTTCCTCGCCCCCCTGATGGTGCCCGTCCTGGCCGGGGCCTCCTGGTCCCTGGTGTGGATCGTCTGCGCCGTCGCCACGCTGCTGGCCGTCCCCCTCGCGCCGGGAAGGAAGTGATCCGCGTGGCCGCCTCCCCGGACCTGCGGTTCGACACCGGACGCCGCTGCCTGGACCTGCTCGCCACCGTCGGGGGCCGCCTCTCCACCAGCCCGGTGGAGCGCCTGGACGGCACGGGCCGGCTGGTGACCTGGCTGCACCGCACCGGCCTCGTCCCCGCGGGGCAGGAAGCGGACGTCGACGCCGCCTGGCTGCAGGACTTCAAGGACCTGCGCGGCCGGCTGCACCGCATCGTCCACAGCGAGCTCCGGGGCGAGCAGGCCTCCCCGCACGACATCGACGAACTGAACCGCACCGCCGCCGCCCGGCGGCCCGCCGAGATCCTCACGCGGGACGCCGACGGCACGCTCCTCCGCCGCCTGGCCGGCCCCGTCCGGTGCGACCGGCTGCTGGCCGTCGTCGCCGAGGACGCGATCCGGCTCCTCGGCTCGGACGAGCGGAAGGACCTGCGCATCTGCGCAGGCCCCACCTGCGACCTGGTCTACCTCGACACCTCCCGCGGGCGGCGGCGCCGCTGGTGCTCGCCCGCCGCCTGCGGCAACCGCCACTACGTCGCGGCCCACCGGGCCCGGAAGGCGGAGACGGCATGAACGCCGCTCACCGGTCCTCGCCCCCGGAGGCGGACTGCAGCCGCTGCAAGTGCCCGACCACGGCGGGCGGGCAGGCCTCCGGGTTCCAGATCGCATCGGTCACCACGGTGTGGGACGTGCGCAACGGCAGCTCCACCAACTGCCCGCCCGACAGGAAGGGCTTGGCCGCCACCATGGGCAGCAGGCCCACCCCCAGGTTCGACAGGGCCGAGGACTTCACGCCCTCCACGCTGCCGACCTGCAGCACCTCGACCTTCGGCAGCCGGCCGAGGAACTCGCGCTCGACGATCTCCCGGTACGCGCAGCCCGGCGCGGTCAGCAGCACCCGCCTGGGTCTTCGGGCCGCCTCGGGAGTGCCGATCAGGACGACCTTCTCCTCCCACAGCCTCCGCTGCGTCGCCTCGTCGCGCCGCTCGGAATTCCCCTGCTCGCGCACCCCGTTGATGAGCACGACCTCATGGCGGCCCGCGGCCACCTGCTCCCGTAACGCCCCGACCGGAGCGGCCTCGACCTCGACCTTGAGCTCGGGCATCAGCCGGTTGAGCATCCGCAGGAACACCGGAAGCCGGTACGCGCAGACCGACTCCGTCGCCCCCAGCCGCAGCGACTGCACCCGGCCGTCCTCGGAGGCGGCGACCGCGGCCCTGGCCCGGGACAGCTCCTCCAGCACCGTCTCCGCGTGCTTCAGCAGCGCCGCCCCCGACATCGTCAGCGGGTGCCCCGGCTTCGACCGGTCGAACAGTTTCGCACCCAACGACCTTTCCAGCCCCTGGATATGGCCGGTCACGGTCGAGCGCGCATAGCCCAGCCTGGTGGCCGCGGCGCTCATGCTGCCCTCCCGGGCAGCCACCGCGAACGTCTCCAGCCAGCGAAACTCCATGTATCCCCCACCTCCGCGGACATACCTAACACACGATCGTCGGCACGGATGGGGGATCAGTAAACATTCCGCTGGTTCTCTTTGCCCAAAATCAAGAAAGGACAGCCCTTATGACGATCCGGCTGGCAATCAATGGATTCGGGCGCATCGGACGCGCGGTGGCCCGCGCGGCATTACAACGCCGCGCGGTGGAGGTCGTCGCCGTCAACGACCTCGCCGACCCGGGGATGCTCGCCCACCTCCTCCAATACGACTCGGTCCACGGCCGCTTGGAGGACGAGGTCACCTCCGACGGCGAGGCCCTGACGGTCGCCGGGCACCGCATCCGGACGTTCCGCGAACAGGACCCCGCGCTCCTCCCCTGGGCCGAACTCGGCATCGACGTCGTCGTCGAATCCACCGGTGCATTCACCGACGCGCAGGACGCAGTACGTCACATCCGGGCCGGCGCGGGCCGCGTCATCATCTCCGCCCCGGCCAGCAACGAGGACCTGACCGTCGTGATGGGCGCCAACTCGGGTGCGTACGACGGGCGTCAGAGGATCGTGTCCAACGCGTCCTGCACCACCCATTGCGCCGCACTCATGGCCCGCGTGCTCCACGACGGCTTCGGCGTCGAGCGCGGTCTGCTGACCACCGTGCACGCCTACACCAACGACCAGCGCCTGCACGACCTGCCGCACCACGACTACCGCCGCGCCCGCGCCGCGGCGTGCAACATCATCCCCACCGGCACGGGTGCCGCCCGGGCGATCGGCAAGGTGCTCCCCGAACTGGCGGGCCGGCTGGACGGCATGGCGCTGCGCGTGCCCGTGGCGGTCGGTTCGGCCGTGGACCTCACGGTCGAGCTGAGCCGCCAGGTCACTGCGGAGGAGGTCAACGCGGCCTTCCGCAAGGCGTCCGAGGGGGAGCTGGAGGGGCTGCTGGACTACTCGGAGGCCCCGCTCGTCTCTTCCGACATCGTCGGCTCGTCGGCCTCCTGCACGTTCGACGCTCCGCTCACGATGGTGGGGGAGGACCGGCCGGGTCGGGGTTCCCTGATCAAGATCACGGGCTGGTACGACAACGAGGCGGGCTTCTCGCACCGCACCCTCGACCTGGCGGAGCTCCTGGGTACGGGGCCCGTCCGCTGAGCGGGAGTACCGCGCCCCGAAGGGGCGCGGGGAACTGCGCGACCAGCCACGGACGGCCCGCACCCGATCGCTCAGCGGGCGTCCCGCTCCAGGAACATCAACCGCGCCCGCTTGCCGGGCAGTTCGATCTCCGGCCCCCGGCCGAACCCGGACCGCTCCAAGCGCGCAATGGCCCTCTCATTGCGCGCGTCCGGTTCGGCCACGATCCGCCGCCGCGACGGATCCGCGTCCAGGACCCACCCCAGGAACACCGACAGCAGCGCCTCCGTGAAGCCCGGCTCGGGAGCCCCGGCCATCGGGCCCACCATCAAGTGGATGCCGAAGTCGCCGGGCCGGACCTCGTAGCACTCGCCGACCGGGTCGTGCTCCGGCTCGTACGTCTGGAAGAGGGCCACGGGACGGTCGTCCCGGTGGATCAGATACGCGTGGTGCGTGCTCAGCGAGTCCAGGTACTCGTAGATCTCCAGCACCCGTTCGCGCCCCGCCTCCCGCATCCCCCAGAAGCGGGCGCGTTCCTCGCTCACCCAGGCGTGGATGAGGTCGATGTCGGCCGCGGGGGCGACCGGGCGGATGCCGACGGTGCCGAAGCCGTCGATCTTCTGCTCGTGCACGAAGGTCATGCGGTGGTGTACTCCCGTTCCAGGGTCAGCCGGTCCCAGTCGGTGATGACGGGAACGAGCTCTCCGCGCTGCCACAGCGGCAGCTGGTCGCGGTGGTGGACGTCGCCGGGCACTCCGGAGGCACCGAGCGGGACGATCCAGCGGCTGTTGTCGCGCCGCGCGACGTCCCACACGTAGCGCGCCGCCGAGGAGCGCGCCGCGCGGTGGGTCAGTCCCGGCACGTTCGATGCGGACATCACGCAGTCGTGGTCGCCGGAGAGGGCGGGCCACTCCTCGGGCTCCTCGGCGGGAAGCGCCTGCCAGGGCGCGAGGCGGTGCGCCTCGCCCCAGGCGGCCGTGGGCTCCCCGGCGGCCTCCTCGGCCGCCGCCCTGACGGCCTCGGCCCGGTCGGCGGCGGGCAGCAGCCCGCCCGTCAGCAGCCCCTCCAGGGCGTAGGCGACGCGTGCCGTGAGCGACAGCCAGGGCAGGAAGACCCCGGGATACGCCGGGGGTTCGGCCAGCGGCGCGAGCACCGGGTGGGCCGCCAGGCGGCGCACGACGGCCGACCGCACGGCGGCGTACGCCATGGCGTCGGTGCTGTCGGCGTCCATGTGCCGGTCCCAGTTCAGGAGCCGGTCGCGCAGCGCCGCGGCCTCGGGGCCGAGCCCGTCCAGCGTGCCGAGCAGCTCCAACAGGGGCTCTGCCGAGGCGAGACGGGTGTCGCGGTGCACGGCCGCCATGTCCTCCGCCGTCCACGCCGTCCGCCCGTCGAGCAGCTGCCGGATGCGTACGGCACGGTGCGGCGCGGCGAACTCGACGCCCAGCGGCGCCGCGATGCCCCGCGCGTTCGCCATCACGGCGACGCCGTCGACCGTCTCGCGCGGCATCTCCTCGTGCCAGCCGCGCCATGCGTGGGCCGGCTCCCAGGCCGGTACGACCCGCCGCCCGTTGTCCGGGTGCCGTACCGGCACCGCGCCCGCGACGCGGTGCAGCAGCCCGCCCTCGGTGTCCGCGGCCAGGACGACGTTCACGGGCTCCGCCCATGCGTCGAACGCCCGGTCCACGTCGGCCACCGTCCTCGCCCGCAGCAGTGCGGGAAGCGTGGCGAAGCCCAGGTCCTCGCGGACGCGCGGCGGGCAGCGGAGGCTGACGGCCTCGTCGGCGTCGCCCTCGCCGCCGTCGCCGATGACGACCACACCGCGCTCGGTCTCGATCACCTCGACCTCGACCGGGTCTCCCCCGGCCACCTCGATCGTCTCGGTGTGCGCGGCGGCCGGCCGCCAGCCGTCCGGGCCGAGCGCCTCGACCTGCGTGCCGCTTCTGCGCAGCCGTTCGCGGTAGAGGTCCTGGTAGTCGGCCATGGCGTTGGTGATGGCCCAGGCCACCGTCCCGGTGTGGCCGAAGTGGCCGGTGCCGGGGACGCCGGGGACGGCCAGGCCCACCACGTCGAACTCCGGGCAGGACAGCCGGATCTGCTGGTAGATGCCCGGGTCCTCGATGAAGCGGTGCGGGTCTCCCGCGACGACGGCGGCTCCGGTGGCGGTGCGGTCGCCCGCGACGAGCCAGCCGTTGCTGCCGGACGCACCGGGGCCGTCCGTGGCGAACAGCCCGACGGCGTCGGCGCCCAGCGTGCGGGCCACGTGCTCGCGCCACAGCTTGGCCGGGAAGCCCGCGAAGAGGAGGTGGTGGGAGAGCCACACGGCGAGCGGCGTCCACGGCCGCCACTGCCCGGGGACGAGTCCGGTGCGGGCGAACTCCGGCGCCTTCCCGGCCCCTTCGGCCAGGCCTGCGTTCACGCCGTCGACGTAGCGCCGGACCCACGCGGCCGTCCCGGCGTCCAGCCGCTCGAAGCAGCGCCGCGCCGTGTCGTCCAGCCGCGCCTGCCGTGCGAGCCGGTCCCAGCCGACGGCGTCGGCCCCGAGGAAGGACGCCGAGGTGCCCTGCGAGCGGTGCCGCTCCACCTCCAGCTGCCAGGCGCGGTCGGCCGCGGCGTTGTGGCCCTGGGCGAAGGCGAGTTCGTCCGCGCTGCCGGCGCGCAGGTGCGGGACGCCCCAGGGGTCCCGGTAGACCTCGAAGCTCATGCCTTGCCTCCGACCGGCACGCGTCGCCGGGCCGCCGGGACGACGAGCGGCGTGCCCGTCTCCGGATCGTCGATGACCCGGCAGGGCAACCGGAAGACCTCTTCCACCAGTTCGGCCGTCACCACGTCGCCCGGCGCGCCCTCGGCCACCACCCGCCCGTCGCGCATGGCGATCAGGTGCGTGGCGTAGCGGGCGGCCTGGTTGAGGTCGTGCAGGACTGCCACCAGCGTGCGGCCCTGCTCCTCGTGCAGGCGCGCGCACAGGTCGAGGATCTCCAGCTGGTGGGCGATGTCGAGGTAGGTCGTGGGCTCGTCGAGGAGCAGCAGCGGCGTCTCCTGGGCGAGGGCCATGGCGATCCACACGCGCTGGCGCTGGCCGCCGGACAGCTCGTCGACCATCCGGTCGGCGAGCTGCGCGACGCCGGTCGCCTCCATGGATCCGGTGACGACGCGCTCGTCCTCCGGCGACCACTGGCGCAGCAGCTTCTGGTGCGGGTAGCGGCCGCGGGCGACGAGTTCGGCGACCGTGATGCCATCGGGGGCGATCGACGACTGGGGCAGCAGGCCCAGCGTGCGGGCGACCTGCTTGGCGGGCAGGGAGGCGATGTCCTGGCCGTCCAGCAGCACGGTCCCGGCGGCGGGCTTCAGGGTGCGCGACAGGGCGCGCAACAGGGTGGACTTGCCGCAGGCGTTGGGGCCGACGACCACCGTGAAGGACTGGTCCGGAACGGCGACGGTCAGGCCCTCGGCGATGGTCCGCTGCTCGTAGGAGAGGGTCAGGTCGCTGCCGCTCAGCCGCGGTGCGCCGTGGGGTGCCATGGTCCGTGCTCCGTTCGCAAGTGTCGTTGTGGCGCTCATATCCGGCCCGCCCTGCGCTCGGTGGCGAGCAGCCAGACGAGGTAGCCGCCGCCGAGGACGCCGGTCACCACGCCGACCGGCAGCTGGTGGCCGGGGAAGGCCTGCTGCCCGATCAGGTCGGCGCCGACGAGCAGGACCGCGCCGGTGGCCATCGAGGCGAGCAGGTTCGGGCCCGGCGACTTCGTCAGCCGCTTGGCCAGCTGGGGTGCGGTGAGGGCGACGAAGTTCACCGGGCCGGCGGCGGCCGCGGCGAAGGAGGCGAGCAGGACGGCGGCGGCCAGCAGTACCAGGCGCAGCCGCTCGACCGGGATGCCCAGGCCGCTCGACGCGTCGTCGCCCATCTCCATCATCCGCAGCGGGCGGCTGCAGCCGAGGAGCACCACGGGGACCAGCACGGCCATCGCAACGGCCAGCGGCAGCACGTCCTTCCAGCCGCGTCCGTCCAGGCTGCCGGTGAGCCACAGGACGGCCCGCGCCGCGTCCATCAGCTGTCCGCGCGTCAGCAGGTAGCCGTTGACGCCCGTGAGGATGGCGGCCGTTCCGATGCCGATGAGCACGAGCCGCTGCCCGTGCACGCCCTGCCGCCAGGCGAGCAGGTAGATGACGGCGCCGGTGACGAGGCCGCCGGTGACCGCGCCCGTCGCGAGGGCGAGGCTGCTGCCCCCGGCGACGACGACGGCGAGCGCGCCGACCGCCGCGCCCTGGGTGAAGCCGAGCACGTCCGGGCTGCCGAGCGGGTTGCGGACGAGCGACTGGAACAGCGCGCCGGCCAGCGCGAGGGCGGCGCCGACGAGCAGGGCGGTGACGACGCGGGGCAGGCGCAGTTCGTTGACGATGAAGTCGTGCGCGGGGTCGCCGTCCCCGACGAGGCTGCGGACGACGTCCGCCGGGCCGATCGGGTAGTCGCCGCTGCCGATGGCGAACACGGCCAGGACGAGCGCCAGTACGGCGCATCCGGCGCCCGCGGCCAGCGCCCGCGGGCGGAAGCGGACGGAGCGGCCGCCCGCGAAGCGGATGACGCTCATGCGCGCACCGCCTTTCCGCGTCGCACGAAGTACAGGAACAGCGGACCGCCGAGGACGGCTGTCACGATGCCCACCTGGAGTTCGCCGGGCCGGCCCAGCACCCGGCCGAGCACGTCCGCGCCGAGCAGCAGGACGGGCGCGAGCACCGCGCAGTAGGGCAGCATCCAGCGCAGGTCGGGACCGGTCAGGGTGCGGACGAAGTGGGGCACCATCAGTCCTACGAAGACGATCGGCCCGCAGGCCGCGGTGGCCGCTCCGCACAGGAGCGTCACGGCGACGATGGAGGCCGCGCGGGTGAGGGCGGGACGGGCGCCGAGGGCGCGGGCCGAGTCGTCGCCGAGGGCCAGGGCGTTGAGCGGCCGGGCCAGGGCGAGGGCGATCAGCAGGCCCACGGCGATGAACGGCAGCACCTTGAGCACGGTGGAGGGCCGGGCGTCGGCCAGCGAACCGACCGTCCAGAAGCGCATCTTGTCGAGCGAGGCGGTGTCCAGCAGCATCACGGCGCTCACGTACGAGTAGAGCGTGGCGTTGAGCGCCGAGCCGGCGAGCGCCAGCCGGGCCGGGGTCGCCCCGCGGCCGCCGCCCACCGCGTAGAGCAGGGCCGCGACGGCTCCCGCTCCGGCGAGGGCGAACCACACGTAGCCGTCGAAGGTGGCCACGCCGAGGAAGGAGGCCGCGGAGGCAACGGCCGCGGAGGCGCCCGCGTTGACGCCCATCAGGCCGGGGTCGGCGAGCGGGTTGCGGGTCAGCGCCTGCATCACACCGCCGGCCAGGCCGAGGGCGGCTCCGGCCAGCAGGCCGAGCAGCGTGCGGGGCAGGCGCATCTTGTGGACGACGGTGTAGCTCGGGGAGCCGCTGTCGAAGAGCCCGTGCCACACCTCGGCGGGCGAGAGCTGCTTGGCGCCGAACCCGATGCTGAGCACCACGACGGCCAGCAGCACCAGCAGGGAGCCGGCCAGTCCGGCGGCGCGCAGGGAGGCGCGGGTGCTGCCGGGCGGCCGCCCGGGGGAGGGCGGTGGCGCCGTCGAAGCCGCTGGGGCTTGCGGTGACTTGGTGAGAGGCACGGGCGTGCTCCGGGTCACGGGGAGCGGTGGCCACCCCCACTGGACTTTAGATTAGGTTAGGTTAACCTAATATGACTCCGGCCTCAGGGCCACCCCCGAACGGTGAGAGACACAGCCATGCCGCACAACAGCCCCCACCGCCTCTCCCGCCGCGGCCTGCTCACCGCGGGCGGCGTCGCCGCATTCGGCGCCCTCCTCACCGCCTGCGGAGGAAGCGGCGGTTCGGGCTCCTCCGGCAAGGAGGGCGACGGCGGCGGCAGCTGGTCCTTCACCGACGACCGCAAGAAGAAGGTCACCGCCAAGTCGACGCCGAAGCGCATCGTCGCCTTCACCGGCACCGCGGCCGCCCTCGTCGACTTCGGCCTCGACAAGGAGGTCGTCGGCGTCTTCGGCGAGACCAAGGACAAGGACGGCAAGGCCGTCCCGCAGGCCGGGGACCTGAACGTCGACAAGGTGACCGTGCTCGGCAACGCCTGGGGCGAGTTCAGCATCGAGAAGTACGCGGCCCTGCGCCCCGAGCTGCTCGTGACGCACATGTTCAACGACGGCGCGCTCTGGTACGTGCCGGACGAGAGCAAGGACAAGATCCTGGGCCTCGGCGCCCCCAGCGTCGCGATCCGCACCGCCCGGGTCCCCATGACCGAGCCCATCAAGCGCTACGCCGAGCTGGCCGAGTCCCTCGGCGCCGACCTGAAGGCCAAGAAGGTCACCGACGCCAAGGCCCGCTTCGAGGCCGCCGCCGAGACGCTGCGCAAGGCCGCCAAGGCGAGCGGCGGACTCAAGGTCATGGCCGCGTCCGCCAGCGCCGACCTGCTCTACGTCTCCAACCCCAAGTCCAACTCGGACCTCATGTACTTCGCCGAGCTCGGCGTCGACCTGATCGTCCCCGAGAAGCTGGACGAGGGCGGCTACTTCGAGAGCCTCAGCTGGGAGAACGCCGGCAAGTACAAGGCCGACCTGATCCTGCTCGACAACCGCGACGGCCAGCTGCAGCCCAAGGCCCTCGCCGGCAAGCCCGCCTGGGCGGAGCTCCCCGCCGTCAAGGCGAACCAGATCACCCCGTGGGACTCCGTGCCCCGCTTCTCGTACGCGGGCGCCGCCCCGCTGCTCGAAACCCTCGCCAAGGCCATCCAGGATGCCAAGAAAGTGAGCTGACGTACCCATGCCGACCGCCACCGTCGCCGGACAGTTCCGCTTCTTCGACGCCCATGTCGTCCGCAGCCGGCGCCTCGGCCCCTCCATGGTCAGGATCACCTTCGGCGGAGAACAGCTGAAGGAATTCGCCGGAGGCGGCCGCGACCAGAGCTTCTCGCTGTTCCTGCCGCAGCCGGGGCAGAGCACCCCGGTGCTGCCCGAGAGCCACGGCGAGGGCCGGCTCGCGGAATGGCGGGCCATGGACCCGGCGGTGCGCGCCGTCATGCGCTCGTACACCGTGCGCGAGCAGCGCCGCGAACGGGCCGAGGTGGACGTCGACTTCGCGCTCCACGGCGACCTGGGCCCGGCATCGCGCTGGGCCGGCGAGGCCGCCGGCGGCGAGCAGGTCGTCCTGCTCGGCCCGGCCACCGAGGACAACAGGAGCGTCGGCTTCCGGCCGCCGCTGGGCACCGACTGGGTGCTCATCGCGGCCGACGAGACCGCGCTGCCCGCCGTCGGCGGCATCCTCGACTGGCTGCCGCAGGGCGTGCGCGCCAAGGTCTGGATCGAGGTGCAGCACGCCGAGGACGTCCTGGACCTGCCCTGTGCGGGCGACGCCGAGATCACCTGGCTCGTCCGCGACCATGCCCCCGGACCGCGTCCCGCCCTCCTCGTGGACGCGGTCCGGGCTGCCGCTCTGCCTGGCGGCATGCCGTACGCCTGGATCGCGGGCGAGTCCGGTGCCGTGAAGTCGCTGCGGCGTCATCTCGTCGGCGAGCGCGGTTTCGACCGCAAGAGGGTGAATTTCTCCGGCTATTGGCGGCTGGGGGCCTCCGAGGAGGACCTCCGGTCCGAGGCCCTCGCAGCGGCGTAGTCCTGCGCCCTGCCAGGGCCGCGCCCCTGACGGGGCGGGGCACCGGTTTGCCACCCCGGGATCACCTTAGGTTAGGCTTCCCTAAGTCACGCCAGCCCGACGAACCGTTGAGGACTGACCATGAGTTTCCAGGGGCGTTCGCACCTGTTCAACGACCGCAACGTCGACCACTACCGACGCTCCCTGACCGACGGAGTCGAACGCGTCGCCACCCGGATCGCACGCACCGAGCGGCCGTTCACCGGGGTCACCCCGGACGAACTGGCCCCCGAGATAGCCGCGATCGACCTGGAGCGGCCGCTGAGCGACCCCGCCGCAGCCCTCGACGAGCTGGAGAGCGTCTACCTGCGCGACGCGGTCTACTTCCACCACCCCCGCTACCTGGCGCACCTCAACTGCCCGGTCGTCATCCCCGCGCTGCTCGGCGAGGCCGTCCTCACGGCCGTCAACTCCTCGCTGGACACCTGGGACCAGAGCGCGGGCGGCACCCTCATCGAGCGCCGCCTGATCGACTGGACGGCCGGGCGCATCGGCCTCGGCGAGGACGCCGACGGCGTGTTCACCAGCGGCGGCAGCCAGTCCAACTTCCAGGCCCTGCTGCTCGCCCGCGAGGAGGCCTTCGCCCGGGCCGCCGCCGCGGCCGCGTACGCCGGGGGCACGCTCTCCAAACACGACTTCCTCCCCACACTGCGCATCCTCGCCTCCGAGGCGGGTCACTTCAGCGTCCAGAAGTCCGCGAAGATGCTCGGCCTCGGCATGGACGCCGTCATCGCCGTCGAGACCGACAAGGACCGGCGCATGCGCCCCGCGGCGCTCGCCCGCGAGCTCGAACGCTGCCGGAACGAGGACCTCGTGGTCATGGCCGTCGTCGCCACGGCCGGCACCACCGACTTCGGCTCCATCGACCCGCTGCCCCGCATCGCCGACCTGTGCGCCTGGGCCGGCGTCTGGCTGCACGTGGACGCCGCGTACGGCTGCGGCCTGCTGGCCTCCCCCACCCGGCGCCACCTGCTCGACGGCATCGAGCGCGCCGACTCGGTCACCGTGGACTTCCACAAGTCCTTCTTCCAGCCGGTCAGTTCCAGCGCCGTCCTGGTCCGCGACGGCTCCGTGCTGCGGCACGCGACCTACTACGCGGACTACCTCAACCCGGCCCGCATGGCCGAGCAGCGCATCCCCAACCAGGTCGACAAGAGCATCCAGACCACGCGCCGCTTCGACGCCCTCAAACTCTGGCTGAGCCTGCGCATCATGGGCGCCGACGCGATCGGCTCGCTCTTCGACGAGGTCGTGGACCGCGCCGCCCAGGCCTACGACCTGCTGGCCGACGACCCCCGCTTCGAGGTCGTCACCAAGTCGCAGCTGAGCACCGTCGTCTTCCGCTACCTGCCCCCGGCCGGCCCCGAGCGCGAACTGGCCGACGACGCCAACCTCTACGCCCGCGAGGCGCTCGCCGCCTCCGGCGACGCCGTCGTGGCCGGCACCAAGGTCGACGGCCACCACTACCTGAAGTTCACCCTGCTCAACCCCGAGACCTCGCTGGACGACATCGCGCACGTCCTGGAACTGCTCGCCGAGCACGCGGGACGGTTCGTCAACGAGAAGTCCGACCCCGAGCTGCGCCGCAAGGCCGGCTGACCGCACCCCTCGCCCCCGCCGCCCGCACGCCCCCGCACCGAGAGACCACGCATGTCCACCCATGACTTCATCGCGATCGGACTCGGCCCCTACAACCTGGGCCTCGCCTGTCTGACCGAACCCCTCGACGAACTCGACGGCCTCTTCCTGGAGAGCAAGGCGGAGTTCGACTGGCACCCGGGGATGCTGCTGGACTTCGCCACGCTGCAGACGCCCTTCATGGCCGACCTCGTCACGCTGGCCGACCCCACCTCCCCCTACTCCTTCCTCAACTACCTGAAGGAATCGGGGCGGCTGTACTCCTTCTACATCCGCGAGGTCTTCTACCCGGTCCGCAGCGAGTACAACGACTACTGCCGCTGGGCCGCCGCCAAGCTGGACAACGTCCGCTTCGGCCACAAGGTGACCTCGGTCGAGTACGACGAGGCCGCGGGCCTCTACACCGTCCACTCGACCGTGGCCGGCACCGGAGAAACGGTTCGCCACCAGGCGCGGCATCTCGTCCTCGGCACCGGCACCCCGCCGTTCGTCCCCGAGGCCTGCGAGGGCCTGGGCGGCGACCTCATCCACAACTCCGGCTACCTGGACGCCAAGGCGAACCTGCAGACGAAGGACAGCATCACCGTCGTCGGCAGCGGCCAGAGCGCCGCCGAGATCTACTACGACCTGCTGGCCGACACCGACACCCACGGCTACCGGATCGACTGGGTCACCCGCTCCCCGCGGTTCTTCCCGCTCGAATACACCAAGCTCACGCTGGAGATGACCTCCCCCGAGTACGTGGACTACTTCCACGCCCTCCCGGAGGACACCCGCTACCGCCTGGAGGCCGAGCAGAAGGGCCTGTTCAAGGGCATCGACGCGGAGCTCATCAACAACATCTACGACCTGCTCTACCAGAAGAACCTGCGCGGCCCGGTCCCCACCCGGCTGCTCACCAACACCGCCCTGAACACCGCCTCGTACGACGCGGAGAGCGGCACCTACACGCTCGGCCTCCACCACGCCGAGCAGGAGCGGGACTTCACCCTCGCCACCCAGGGCCTGGTCCTGGCCACCGGCTACCGCTACCGCGTCCCCGCCTTCCTGGAGCCGGTCCACGACCGCATCCGCTGGGACCGCCACGGCCGCTTCGACGTCGCCCGCAACTACAGCATCGACACCACCGGCCGCGGCATCTTCCTGCAGAACGCCGCCACCCACGCCCACAGCGTCACCTCCCCCGACCTGGGCATGGGCCCCTACCGCAACTCCTGGATCCTCCGCGAGCTGCTCGGCCGCGACGTCTACCCGATCGAGAAGTCCATCGCCTTCCAGGAGTTCGGCGCACCGGAGGGTGACCTCGCGTGATCACCGCCCCCTTCATGGAGTTCTCCCGCACCGACGACCGCATCGGCACCTTCACCCTGCGCCCCCTCGACCCGGAAGGTGACGCCGCCCTGCTGCACCCCTGGGTGACGCACCCCAAGGCCGCGTACTGGATGATGCAGGACGCGGACGTGGCCACGGTCGCCCACGAGTACCGCAAGATCGCCGACAACCCGCACCACGACGCCTTCCTCGGCCTCGTCGACGGCACCCCCTGCTTCCTCGTCGAGCGCTACGACCCCGCCCGCGCCGAGCTCGTCGGCCTGTACGAGGCGCAGGAGGGCGACGTCGGCATGCACTTCCTGTGCGCGCCGGCCGACACCCCCGTGCACGGCTTCACCCGCGCCGTGATCACCACGGTCATGGCGTGGCTCTTCACCGACCCCGCCCACCGGCGCGTGGTCGTCGAGCCCGACGTCCGCAACACGGCCGTGCACGGCCTCAACCTGGCCGTCGGCTTCGAGCCCGCCGCCACCATCGCCAAGCCCGAGAAGGACGCGCTGCTGAGCTTCTGCACCCGGGAGCAGTTCGAGGCCGCAGTGACCCGAGGAGCCGAGCAGTGAACCCGCACGACGCCATCGCCCACCTCACCCCCGCGCACTGGGACCGCGCCAACCGGCTGCTGGTCCGCAAGGCGCTCGCCGAGTTCTCCCACGAGCGGCTGTTCACCCCCGAGCAGCTGGACGGAGACCGGTACGCAGTCCGCAGCGACGACGGCACGGTGGAGTACCGCTTCACCGCCCGTCTGCTGACGCTCGGCCACTGGCAGATCGACGCCGACAGCATCACCCGCCACCGCGGGGACGCCGAACTGCCCCTCGACGCGATCGACTTCTGCATCGAGATGCGCGGGACGCTCGGCCTGAGCGACCAGATCCTCCCGGTCTACCTGGAGGAGATCAGCTCGACCCTCTCCGGCTCGGCCTACAAGGCCGCCAAGCCGCAGATCACGGCGGCGGAGCTGGCCAAGGCCGACTTCCAGACGGTCGAGACGAGCATGACCGAGGGCCACCCCTGCTTCGTCGCCAACAACGGGCGGCTGGGCTTCGGCGTGCACGAGTTCCACGCGTACGCCCCGGAGGCCGCGAGCCCCGTCCAGCTCATCTGGCTGGCCGCGCACCGCGACCACACCACCTTCACCTCGGCCGCCGACACCGGCTACGAGCAGCTGATGCGCGAGGAGCTCGGCGAGGAGACCCTCGCCCGCTTCACGCGGACGCTGACCGGGCTCGGCCTCGACCCGGACGCCTACCTGCTGCTGCCCGTCCACCCCTGGCAGTGGTGGAACAAGCTGTCGGTGACCTTCGCCTCCGAGGTCGCCACGCAGCGCCTCGTCCTGCTCGGCCCGGGTGACGACGAGTACCTCGCCCAGCAGTCGATCCGCACCTTCTTCAACACCAGCGCGCCGCACAAGCACTACGTGAAGACGGCACTCTCCGTCCTCAACATGGGCTTCATGCGCGGCCTGTCCGCCGCCTACATGGAGGCGACCCCGGCCATCAACGACTGGCTGGCGGAACTGATCGCCTCCGACGAGGTGTTCGCCCGCACCGGCCTGACGATCATCCGCGAGCGGGCCGCGATCGGCTACCGCCACCGCCAGTACGAGGCCGCCACCGACCGGTACTCCCCGTACCGCAAGATGCTGGCCGCCCTGTGGCGCGAGAGCCCCGTCCTGGGCCTGGAGCCGGGCCGGCGCCCGGCCACCATGGCCTCGCTGCTGCACACCGACGCCGAGGGCCGCTCGTACGCGGCCGCGCTGATCGAGCGGTCGGGCCTCGCCCCCGAGGTGTGGCTGCGCCGCTACCTGGACGCCTACCTGGTCCCGCTGCTGCACAGCTTCTACGCCTACGACCTGGCCTTCATGCCGCACGGCGAGAACGTCATCATGGTGCTCGACGACAGCGGCACGGTCGAGCGGGTGATCTTCAAGGACATCGCCGAGGAGATCGTGGTGATGGACCCGGAGGCGGAGCTGCCCGAGCAGGTCCGGCGCGTACAGGCGGCCATCCCCGAGGAGGAGCGCCTCCTCTCCATCTTCACCGACGTCTTCGACTGCTTCTTCCGCTTCCTGAGCGCGAACCTCGCGGAGGCGGGGGTGCTGGACGAGGAGACCTTCTGGCGGACTGTCGCGGAGTGCGCGGTGGACTACCGGAGTTCCGTGCCGCATCTCGCGGAGAAGTTCGAGCGGTTCGACCTCTTCGCCGAGGAGTTCACGCTGTCCTGCCTCAACCGGCTCCAGCTGCGCAACAACCAGCAGATGGTCGACCTCGCGGACCCGTCGGCGGCGCTCCAGTTCGTCGGCACCCTCCGCAACCCGCTCGCCCCCTTCGCGCCGTGACCGCATCCACGGCCTGCACCGCCACCGGGCCGGGAGCCGCACCCCGGCTCCCGGCCCGGTGGCTGGTCCTCGCGGTGATCTGCCTCGCGCAGCTCGTCGTGATGCTCGACAACACCGTCCTGAACGTGGCGATCCCCTCCCTCTCCCGGGAGCTGGGCGCGACCGGCACCGACATCCAGTGGGTGATCAACGCCTACTCGCTCGTGCAGGCCGGCCTGCTGCTGCCCTCGGGCAGCGCGGCGGACCGCTACGGCCGCAAACGGCTGCTCATGGCCGGGCTCGCGCTCTTCGGCGCGGGTTCGCTGGCGGCCGGACTCGCGGACTCCACCGCCCAGTTGATCGCCGCCCGCGGCGGCATGGGCATCGGCGGGGCCCTGCTGCTGACGACCACGCTGGCCGTCGTCATGCAGGTCTTCGACGCCGAGGAACGCCCCCGGGCCATCGGCATCTGGAGCGCGGTGAGCGCCCTCGGCTTCGCCGCCGGGCCGCCGATCGGCGGCGTGATGCTCGCCCACTTCTGGTGGGGCTCGATCTTCCTCCTCAACATCCCGGTCGTGCTGGCCGGCCTGATCGCCGTCAAGTTCCTCGTCCCGGAGTCGAAGAACCCGGGCAGCGGCCCGCCCGACCTGTTCGGCGCCCTCCTCTCCGCCGCGGGCATGACCGCGCTCGTCTACGCGATCATCCAGGTGCCCGAGACGGGCTGGGGCTCGGCCGAGGTCCTCGTGCCGGCGGCGACGGCCGCCGTCCTCCTGGCGGCCTTCGCATGGTGGGAGCGGCGCGTCCAAAACCCCATGCTGGACCTGCACTTCTTCCGCAACCGGCAGTTCGTCGGAGCGGTCTCGGGCGTCGTCCTCATCACCTTCGGCGCCAGCGGCGTGCTCTATCTGCTCACCCAGCAGCTGCAGTTCGTCCGCGGCCACACCCCGCTGGAGGCCGGGCTGCGGATGGTGCCGTTCGCCGCCACCATCGTGGCCCTCAACTTCACGGGCGTCGCCGCGCGGGTGGGCGCGCGCCTGGGCCGCCCGCTGTCCATCGCCGCGGGCATGGCCCTGGCCGCGGCGGGCTTCGCCGTCGTCGCCTGCCTGACGACGGACGCCTACCCGCCGCTGCTGCTCGGCCTCCTCCTCATGGGAGCGGGCTGCGCCCTCGCCAACCCCGCCATCGTCGAGGCGGTCATGAGCGCCATCCCCGAGGACAAGGCCGGCGCCGGAGCCGGCGTCGACGGCACCATGAACGAGGTCGGCAACAGCCTGGGCGTCGCCGTCCTGGGCGCCGTCATGAACTCCCGCTTCACGGCCCTCCTCCCGGCGGCCTCCGCCGGCGCCGCCTCCCTCCCCGCGGCCCAGGCCGCGGCCCCCACGGAGGCGGACCGCGCAGCCGTCCTCGACGCCTTCGCGACGGGAGTCCGCGATGCCCAACTGGCGGGCGCGGCCGCCGTACTGGTGGGCGGCTGCGTGGCGGGACTGCTGCTGTGGCGGGCGGACCGGGGGGAAGGGGGCGGCAGCGAAGACCCACGGCACCACGAAGCGGCCTGACGTCCGTGAACAACCGGCCCCGCCAAGGGGCCGGTTGTTCACGCGTGAGGGTCGAGCTCAGACCTTGTAGCCGATCGGGCGATAGTTGAAGACCTGGTTCGGGTGACCGTTCCACTCGTTGAGTGCGATGTTCCCCTTGCCTTCCTCGGTGTCGAACACCGCCTTCGCCCGGTTGCCCGAAAAGCGGCCGTCACCGATGAATGGTGTGGTGGTCGTCATGATCGGAATCACGTGACCCTTTTTACCGTCGTCATAGTTCGGCATGACGAACGAGGTGTTCTTCTCGCACGGGATTGCCCTCGCCAGCCTGCCGTCCGGGTCCCGGCCGAGGTCCCGGCCGACGCACTCCCCCTTGTGCGGACCCTGGGTGATGATCATGCGATACAAAGGCCAATTGCCGCCATCGGCCTGGTAGGTCCCTCCCGTCCTCTGGTAGGCAAACATGCTGGCGGGGCGCTGCGCATTTTCCGAGTCGTTCCGACCGCGAGCGGAGCAGCGGCCGCAACAGCGAGAAGGCCGAGGACGGCCTTCCTGGATCGGGGGATTCTCGTCATCATTGGCAAGCCTTGTCGTTGGTAGACTTTTGCCGTTCACCAGACCTCATGCACCGGTGCGCCGCGTGGGCGGCGTGGAATCGACGGATGCCGAGGCCTGTGCCTTGAGCGTGACAGCCAGGGGCACGCCGACCGACCCGACTTCGGGCAGTTTCTTGACCCTACGAAAGGCGGGTCCGGAATTTACCGGCGCCCCGGAAAACGCATGCGAAGGGCGCCCGGCCTCGGCCGGGCGCCCTTCGTGCGACATCAGCCGGTGTACTTGGCGAACTCCTTGCTGAACTCCAGCGGCTTCTGCAGGATCGAGCTGCACGTGGCGTCGGCCCACTGGGTCTCGCCCTGCGGGCACTGCTTGTCCCGCGTGCCGGACCACATGGACAGCCAGGCCAGCTTGTTCTGCTGGGCAAAGTCGACGAGCTTCTTCGCATCGGCGGGACGGAAGATCTCGCCCTGGACGTCGTTCTGGCCGATCATGGGGGTGACGGCGAGCTTCTTCCACGCCTGGGCGTCGTTCAGGCCGAACACGCTCTTGACCGTGGACTGGGTCGCCTTGGCGGCGCTGATGGCGTAGTCGCCCATGTTGCCGCTGTAGGCGGGGCCGTAGTCCATGGCCATGATGTTGACGGTCGGGTCGCTCACGCCGTTGGCCCTGGCGTTCTTCAGCAGCTCCGTGCCGTCGTTCGTCAGGCCCTCCGGCATGACCGGCAGGGTGAAGCTGACGTCGAGCTTCTCACCCTTGGCCGCCGCCCTCTTCTGCAGCTCGGTGATGGCCTGCGCACGGCGGGTGTTGGAGGTGCGGTCGGCCAGGGCGCCGCCCTCGATGTCGAAGTCGACCTTGGTGAGCCCGTAGGCGTCGATCACCTTCTGATAGGCGTCGGCGAGCGCACCGGCGCTGGTGCACGCCTGCCCCAGCTCCATGCCGTTGGCACCGCCGAAGGAGGCGCGCACATCGCCGCCGTTCTTGCGGAACGCGCCGATCTGGGCGGCCACCGCATCCTTGTCGAGGCCGGTGACACCGCCCCACTTCGGAGTGCAGGAGTTGTCGGCGGCGACCACGAACGCCAGGTTGAACTCCTTGACCCCGGCCTCCTTGCCCGTGGCGGCGAGGTCGAAGGGCGGGTAGAGGGATGTGTCGACGTACGGGGTGAAGGACGCCTGACCGCCGTTGCCGGGTGGCGGCGTGGTCGGCGGGGTGGTCGGAGGCGTGGTGGGCGGCGTGGTCGGATGAGTCGGATCCGGGGTCGGGGTGGAAGTGGGGGGCGGCGTGGTCGGGGGTGTGGTCGGCGGCGTGCTCGCCGAGCACTTGTCGCCGTTGATCAGGCAGCCCGTGGGATCGGCCCCCGAACCGCTGCCGTGCGCCGCGCTGAAGCCGATGGTCACCTTCCCGCCGGGCTGGATCTTCTCGGTCCAGCTCTCCGGGGTCACCACCACATGACGGCCGTCGACGGTGTACTTGCCGTTCCACAGCGACTGGATGCTCAGCCCGGCCGGCAGGTCGAACTCCAGCTTCCAGCCGGACTGCACGGAGCCGGTCCCGTTGGCTATCTCGTAGACGCCTGTGTAACCGGTGTCCCACATCGAGGACTTGGAGAACGCGACGCCCGGCGCCGATGCGTTCGCTGTCGCCGGCACGAGCAGCGCCATGCCGCCGACGGCCAGGGCGGTCAGTGAACCGCCGATCACCTTTGCCTTCCGGGAACGCCTCTCCCGGTGCAGCGCGGGCTTCTTCGACTTCGACATGGGGGTGCTCCTCGATCGCCTCGTGACGTCCAGCCGCCCGCAAGGCTAGGAAGTCCGATGTCAATTCGGCGATCGCCAAAGGTGCCTTCTCCGTGCCCGCCGTCCGTCGTGCCGGACGGCCCGCCTGCTGCGCATGCGTCGTCCGTGCCCGCGGCCGGGTTCCCGCCCGCCGCCGGCGCCGTGCAGGCAGAGCCGGACCCGGATCTCCGCACCGCCGAGCACGGAAGGTCCGATGCGCACGTCGCCTCCGGTCGACTCGGCCACCCGCCGCGCGATGTCGAGGCCGAGCCCCGTGGAGCCGTCCTCGGCACCGCTGTTGCCCCGGGCCAGTGCGGCCTGCGGGTCGGCGATGCCGTGACCCGCGTCCGACACCAGCACGATCACCGCTTCGTCGGCACGGTGCACGTCGACCGCGAAGGCCGTGCCCTCCGGCGTGTGCCGGAAGACGTTGCCGAGCAGCGCGTCCAGGGCAGCGGTCAGTTCCGGCCGGGCCACGGGGACGTGCACCGGGCGGTCCACGCCTGCGGTCCGGGCCGCACGTCCCTCGTCCTCGGCGAGCGCCGACCAGAACGCCATCCGTTCCCGGATGACCTCCGATGCGTCGCAGCCCGCACCGGCCGCGGCCGGCCCGGCCGCCGGCCGGGTCTCGCGGGCGGTCCGGATGATGGCGTCGACGGCGCGTTCCAGCTGCTCCACCGCCGACCGCGTCTGGTCGGCGGCGGGACCGCCGCCCAGCGACGCCGCGTTGAGCCGCAGCACGGTCAGCGGGGTCCTCAGCCGGTGCGACAGGTCCGCCGCGAGTTCCCGTTCGTTCTCCAGGAGCCGGACGACCTGCCCGGCCATCGCGTTGAACGCGGTGGCGGCGGAGCGCAGTTCGACCGGCCCTTCCTCCGGCACCCGGGTGCCGAGCCGCCCGTCTCCCAGCTCGTGCGCCGCTGCCGCGAGTCGCCGGGCCGGGCCGACCAGCCGGGTGCCGAGCCGGTCGGCGACGGCGACGGATCCGACGACGAGGGCGACGCCGACGCCTGCGAGCGCCAGCCACGCGGTGGCGACGCCACGGGTGGCCTCCGCCGCCGGTACGAACGCCTCGACGACCGCGACCGCCCCGGATCCGAGCAGCACCGGCTGGAGCAGCGCCCATCCGCCCGGCACGCCGACCCGCGTCGTCCGCCCGTTGCGGCGGGCGGCCTCCTGGTCCCGGGGCGCCGACCGCAGGGTCCCGACCCGGACGTCGTCCCCCTGCGCCCCGGCGCCGGGAACGTGCACCCCGATCCGCCCCCGGGCGCCGAACCCGGTCGCGGCGAGGGCCTTCTCCAGCGCGCTCCGCTCGGTGGTCACGGTCAGGGCGGGGCCGATGGCCGCCGCCTGCCGTTCGGCGTTGGTGAACGCCCGGTCCCGGGCCATCTCCTGCACGACCAGGCCGAGCGGCACCGCGAAGGCGATCACCACCATGGCCGTGACCGCGAGGCAGACCCGGACCAGCGCCCATCTCACCGAGGTGGCTCCAGCTTGACGCCGACCCCCCGGAGCGTGTGCAGATAGCGGGGCGCGGCCGCGGTCTCCCCGAGCTTCCGCCTCAGCCAGGACAGATGGACGTCGACCGTCTGGTCGTCGCCGTAGGGCTGCTGCCACACCTCGGTGAGCAGTTCCTTGCGCCCCACCACGACACCGGGACGCCCGGCGAGGAAGGCCAGGAGGTCGAACTCGCGCCGGGTCAGCTCCACCGGGCTGCCGTCGAGCTCCACGAGGCGGCGCAGGGGGTCGACGGTGAGACCGCCGACGCGGAGGTGGGGCGCGGCCTGCCCGCTGCCGGCCGCCGCCCGGCTCCGGCGCATCACGGCGGCCATCCGGGCCGAGAGGTGCTCCACGGAGTAGGGCTTGGTCACGTAGTCGTCGGCACCGTCGTTGAGGACCCGTACGATGCCGGCCTCATCGTCCCGGGCGGTCGCGACGATGACGGGCACGTCGGTGATCCCGCGCAGCATCTTCAGCGCCTCCGCCCCGTCGAGGTCGGGCAGCCCGAGATCGAGGACGACGACGTCGAAGCGGTGGTGGGCCACCTCGCGCAGCGCCTCCAGCGCCGTGCCGACGCTGCGCACGGCGTGCGAGGCCTCGGTGAGGTGCCGGATGAGGGCGGAACGCACGGACGGATCGTCCTCGACCACGAGCAGGCTTGCCATGGTTCGCACCGTACGCTGACCGGGTCAATCGGTACTAGCGCCATAAGTCGGGACTGCTCAGGGTGATGTGGACATGATGCGCAGAGCGCTGATATCGGTGCTGTCGTGGTCGCTCGCCACCACGGCGGCGGCCACCCTCTGCTGGTGGAGCGTGCGGACGGTCATGGCCGGCACGGCGTACGACGAACCGGGCGCGGTCCCGCTCGCGAGCTCGGACGGTGCCGGTGCCGGGTCCCCGCCGCCCCTCTCCGGACTTCCCGGCGGACGAGGCGCCGCCCCGGCACCGACGGACGCATCCGGCTCCCCGCTGCCCGGAGGGCCGCCGTCCCGCCAGCCGTCCGGTCCGGCGACGGCATCCGGCGACGGGAGCACGCCCCGGCCCGGCCCGGAAGCCGGCGCGGCACCGGACGCCCCCGCTCCGTCCTCGCCCGCACCGCCCGCCGCTCCCGCCGCGCCGGGGAAGGTGGAGTCCTACGACGTCACGGGCGGGCAGGTCGTCCTCGAACTCTTCGCGGATTCGGCCCGGTTGGTGTCGGCGACACCGGCACCCGGCTGGCAGATGCAGCACTGGAAGCAGGACAAGTGGATCCGGGTCATGTTCAGCCGGGGCGAGGACGCGGTCTCGGTCTTCTGCACATGGCACGACCACGCGCCGCTGGTCACGGTCGACGGCGGATGACGACTGCCGCGGTACAGCCCGTCAACCCCGCATCAACATAACGGGATCCGGGTCGACTTCCGGGTGTTCCGGGGACCGGAAGCGCCTGCCTACCGTGTGCTCGATCCCGACCCCGATCCCGTCGAAGGCCCGATCATGCACGCATCCGATTTCCACGGCGCCCAACAGACGGCTCCCGCCGCCCCGTTCAGCGAGACGCCGATCTACGACGAACTCCTCACCGCCCTGGGCGACCCCCGGATGAACCCCATCCCGCTCGAGCCGCCGGAACTCGACCGGGAGAGTTCGCTGGGCTATCTGCCCTCCTACGCGGCCTGACCGGACACGCCCGGCGGCGGCTGCGTGTCCGCCCGCCCGGGCCGGGTACCCGTGGCCCGGTGCGGGCCGGACCGGTTCCGGATGGCGGGCGGATGACCGGCCGCGGCACGTCCGGCCTCGGTCTCACCTCCCCAGATCCCGTACTCGCGTCCCGCACGGCCCGCCTCGCGACAGGGCTCCCAGAGGTGGCACCGGCCGCACTGCGCGACGGCCCGCGCACGCGACTTCGCATCCTCGGCGTACCAGAGTTCCGGCTGCTCCGCACACGGCAGCCTCCCGGCGAAACCACCCAGCAGAACCCCGAGTTCATTCCTGCCGCCCGTATCGGCGGAAGACCTTCCCGGCCGTTCGGCAACCATGTGCGGCCTCCCTTTCCGATGTCGCGGCCTTCGCACTCGGCAGCCTAGGGCGGCGGTTTCGCGCCGATTGCAACCTTTCGTCAACGGGCGGTCATCCTTCGCAGGCAATTGAATTCCCTTCTGCGCAGCCCGTCATATTTCCGGGGCCCATCGGCTTCTTATGTGTGAAGTCCCCATCCGCGATCCGCCGACAGAGGTCCCCATGTCCGAACTCCCCGGCATTCCGGCCCACCTGGTCACCGTGGTGCCCGCCTCGTCCGGTGCCCACCGCAGGAACGTCCTCAGGAGGAGGCCCCGTCGCTGGTGGACCGCCGCCGTCGCACTGTGCGCACTGGCCGGCACCGGCGCGCACACGCTGCTGTCCGGCCCCGGGAACAAGTCCGACGGCCGGCGGATGGAACCGGCGCTGTCCCAGCCGGACTTGATGACGGCGGCCGACGCCGACACGGGCGGGGACCGGGGCCGGGCGGGGAGCGGCCAGGAGCAGTCGGCGGGCAGGGCGCAGCCCGCAGGCGGCACGGCCGACAGCACGGACGGCAGCCCCGAGCAGGCAGGCGGAACCGCGTCCGGTGCGTCCAGTACCTCCAGGAACGGCCGCAGCACACCCGTGGCCGTGGCCCGGCCGGCCGTCGACGCACCTCCCCCGGCGCCCGTGCAGGCGCCGGAGCCTCCCGCCCCTCCGGCGCCCCCGGCCCCGCCCCTGCCGGAACCGCCCGCAGCGCCCGCCCCCGCCGTCCCGCCGGAGGTCCCCGCGGACCACGTCACGCTCGCCAAGGGCGATGTCGGTCCGCAGGTCCGGGATCTCCACACCAATCTGCGGGCGTTGAGCCTGCTCTCCATCGAACCGTCCGACACCTACTGCGATACGACGGCGGAGGCCGTACGCACTTTCCAGGAGCAGGAAGGCGTGAGCGGCGACGCACCCGGGGTCTACGGCCCTCACACGCATCGAGCACTCACCACGAAGGTGGCCGCGCTTCCGGAAAACACCGGCGAGCCGGCGGTTCCGGCCGGTCCCGGAAATCCGCCCGCGGCGCGTCCCGGGGACATCGCGGTCTCCGGCCCGGATACCGCACCCGCTCTCTGAACACCCACCCCCCTTCTCGGATCCCAGAGAAAGCACGGATTCACCATGCGCCTCGTCAGCGGCGGAATCACCGCCGTCCTCCTCGGCCTGGCCGTTCAGGGCGTCGCCGCACCCACGGCCTCGGCGGCGGACAGCCCGGCTGTCGCCGAGGCCAGGAAACTCCAACTGCCCAATGTCACCAAGGACATCAACGACTGGTCCTGCCACGCCGAAGCGGGCAAGGAACCCGTCGTGATGGTGCACGGCACCTTCGGCCTCACCGGCTACGGCGACGAGGACCCCCTCGACCGCTGGGGCCGCATGGCCGAGCCCCTGAAGAAGGACGGGCACTGCGTCTACGCGCTGCAGTACGGGGTCGGGCTGCTGGACACGCCCGGCGTCACCGAGATCGAGAAGTCGGCCGCGCAGCTGAAGACGTTCGTGAACGGGGTCAAGGAGTCCAGCGGCGCGTCCAAGGTGAAGCTGGTGTCGCACAGCCAGGGCGGGCTCGTCTCCCGCTATTACCTCAAGGACCTCGGCGGTACGGAGTCCGCCGACGCCCTGATCGGGCTCGGCACCCCGAACAGGGGCACCGAGTACTTCGCCGCAAAGGTCGGGGCGTTGGTCTATCCGGCGGTCAAGCAGATGCTGCCGGACTCGGACTTCCTCAAGAAACTGAACAGCGGCGGAGACCTCCGCCCCGGGGTGGCGTACACGATGATCGCCACGGAGGCCGACGAGACGGTGACGCCGTACACCAGCGCGCACCTCCAGGGTCCGGCCTCGCAGCTCACCAACGTGACGCTCGGCGGGAAGAACCCGCCGTCGCACGACCACCTGCCCAACTCGGCCGAGGCGATCGCCTGGGTCAGGGAAGCGGTGCGCTCCGACGGGCCCGCGTCCCCCTCCTTCCGCCCGGGGCAGGACGCCCCCGACGGCACGCCCCCGGCCACGCCGTCGCCCGCCCCCTCGGACACCCCCTCGGCCGCCCCGGGCGAAGGGTCCGGCGGCTCCGACGGCGGCGACAGCATCGACGCGCCCCTCGCCCAGCCCACCGTGCTGGCCGCCGCGGCCTCCGTGGTCCTTCTCGTCGGCGGCCTCCTCGCCTACCTGGGCAACCGCCGGTTCCGGTCCGGCCGCTGAGCACAGCCTTCCCCTTCCCGAAGAGCCATCCCGAAGCGCCATCCCGAAGCGCATTGTCAACGCCCTCTCGCTGGAGATCCCATGTCGAAGCGGAACCACCTCGTCCGACGCTCGCTCGCGCTGACGGGAGCAGCCGGAATCATCGGACTGCTCTCGGCCGGCACCGCCCAGGCCATCGACTGGCCCACGTTCGGCTACCAGTCGGGCTGGGGCTACGTCCAGGACCGCGGCGGCAACCTGCCGCAGGCGTACGGCCACCTCGTGGCGGTCAAGGCCCCCCTCTTCGAGACCGGCATCACCTACGGTGCCGCGCACTCGCCGACCGTCCCGGGCAAGTACCCGAACGACTCGTACAAGCCCGACCTGGACGTCAGCATCCTCGGCGTCGTCGAGGCCAGTTCGCCCAGCTTCACGCTGAAGCACGACGACACCAAGGGCACCGCGTCGTACGAGGGTTCCGTCGGAAAGCTCGATCTGACCGTCCCGGCAGGCCTGGCGAACGTCCGGTTCGTGGCGAGCGGCCTGGACTACGGCCTGAAGGCCGAGCCCGGCAAGGACCTGGAGACCAGCCACCAGATCCTCGGCGCGAAGTTCCAGCAGAAGAACTCGGCCGGCGAGTGGGAGACGAAGAACGAACTCTCCGTCGGCGCCACGGTCAAGGTGGGCATCCCGAACGTCGTCGAGGGCGTCTACGCCGAGACGATCTACACCGACAAGAACGGCAAGCCCACCGCGGACAACAAGCCGTCCGAGAACGGGTACTTCAACGCCTTCCGTGCGTCGGCGCTGGGCGGCATCGCAGGGGAGATCTCCTGCTGCCACGGCGCCGTGATCGCCGGCGAGAAGCCCACCGACGTCCCGGTTCCGCTGATCGGCACGGCGACCGCGGCGGCGGCCGCCGGACTGATCGGCGGCGCCATCGCCCTCAAGCGCAAGCGCCGGGCAGCCGCCCAGGGCACCGTCACCACCAACTCGGCCCAGTAGGGCCGCACACCGTGTGCTCGGGGCCCCGGGCAGCACCGCCCGGGCCCCGGGCGCATCCCTGTCCCGGCGCGGCCACGCGACCGGGGCACACCCATCGAACCCGGAGAGTGTCATGCAACACCGTGTCATCGGCGGACTCATCGGCGCCGGGCTTGCCGTCTCACTGCTCGCGGGCTGCGCCGGGCAGGGCACGGCACGCGCGGACGTCACCGTCACCGGCACGTACGGAGAGCGTCCGGCCGTGGAGCGGAAGGGCACTCCCCCCAGGTCCCCGCAGATCGACGTGGTGAGCAACGGCGACGGCAGGACCGTCGAAAGCGGCGAGATCGTCATCGCCGACATCGACATACGCGTCTGGAAGGACAACCGGGAATACCTGACCACGTTCTCGGAGAACGGCCACCCCAACAGCGTGATCATGGACGGCACCCACGTGAGCCGCACCTGGGACAAGGCGCTGATCGGCAAGAAGGCGGGCAGCCGTGTCGTGCTCACCTCCCCGGCGAGCGAGGGCTTCGGCCCCAACCAGCTGCCGCCCACGGGCACCACCGCCGCCGACACCCTCATCGTCGTCTTCGACATCCTCGGGTCGTACGCCCCCACCGCGGCGGCCGAGGGGGAACCGGTCGAGGACCAGGAGAGGCTGCACCTCCCGTCCGTCTCCTACGACTCCGCCGGTGTGCCGGCCCTCGGATTCCCCGACGGCCCCGCCCCGGAGGAGCCGTCGGCCGGCACCCTCATCGAGGGCAAGGGGAAGAAGGCCGGGGAACACGACGCCGTCGTCGTCCAGTTCTCCCACCAGCCGTGGGATTCCCCGACCCCCGACCAGACCTCGTACAGCCCCAGGGCACCCCGCGCCTTCAACCTCGACGGAGAAGGCGTCCCCGCGTCCTGGAAGCAGTTCGTGGCCGGAGCCCGTGTCGGCAGCCGCCTCGTCGTCGCCGAGCCCGGCGACCCGCAGAACCCCGAGGACAAGGGCGGGGCGTACGTCATCGACATCATCGACTCCGTTCCCCATGGCAACCGCTGACCCGGCCGTCTCCCCCAGAGTCCTGGGCACCGCCCTCGCGGCCGGTGCCGTCGCCGTGTCCGGGCTGTGGGCGGCCGGGGTCCGGCCGGCGTGGCAGGCCGATGTGCTGTGGTCGGCGGCGGCCCGCTGGTGCGGCCTGCTCGGGGGCTACGGGATCCTGGTCATGCTGTTCCTCATGGCCCGGGTGCCCGCGGTGGAACACGGGGTGGGCGCCGGCCGGCTGGCACGCTGGCACGCCCGGGGCGGCCGCCATGTGCTGTCGCTGTGCGTGGCGCATGCGGTGTTCGCCGTGCTCGGTCACGCCGCGGCCGCGGGACTCGGCCCCGTCGACGCCGCCGTCGCCCTGCAGCGCTATCCGGCGATCGCCGCCGCCTCCGTGGGCACGCTCCTCCTGCTGCTCGTGGGCGCCGTCTCCGTCCGGGCCGTGCGCCGCAGGGTCAGCCACGAGACGTGGAGCCTGGTCCACCTCTTCAGCTACGCGGGCGGCGCACTGGGCTTCCTCCACCAGCTCGCCGGACCGGACGTCTCGGTCTCCGACGTCAGCCTGTGGGTGTGGTCGCTCCTGCACTCGGTCGTCGCAGTGGTCCTCGTCTGGTACCGCATGGTGGTACCGGTCGCCCGGGCGGTGCGGCACCGGCTGCGGGTGACGGAGGTCCTCGACGAGGCGCCCGGCGTCGTCTCCGTCGTCATGGAAGGGCGCCGGGTGGAGGAACTGGGCATCGCACCCGGCCAGTTCTGCCGCTGGCGCTTCGCCGGCCGCAGACTGTGGCGCACCGCCCTCCCGTTGTCCCTGTCCGCTCCCGCCGACGGCGACAGGCTGCGCATCACCGTCAAGGCGGCCGGCGACCACACGCGCCGGCTGCGCCGACTCCGTCCGGGTACCCGGGTGTTCGCCACGGGACCGTTCGGGGCGATGACCGCCCGCCGGCACGACGGCGGCAAGGCGCTGCTCCTCGCCGGAGGAATCGGCATCACCCCCATGCGTGCGCTGTTCGAGGCGGTACCCACGCCACCGGGAGGACTCACGCTCCTCTACCGGGCCTCGCACGAGGGCCAGTTGGTACTGCGCCGGGAGCTCGAAGCGATCGCCGGGCAAAGGGGCGCGGAGCTGCACTACCTGCTCGGCCGGCGCTCCGACGCCGATCCGCTGGCGCCCGCGGCGCTGCTCGCACTGGTCCCGGACCTGGCGGACCGCACGGTGTTCCTGTGCGGTCCACCCGGCATGGTCGACGCTGCAAAAGCCGCCCTGACCCGGAACGGGGTGCCTGAACGGCGCATCCATTCCGAGTCGTTCACGCTCTGACCCGCCCGGCCACCCCCGGCATTCCCCGGCATTCCCCGGCATTCCCCGGAGACGACGCATCACCATGGGAAGACACCGCAAGCCCCGGCCGCCCGCCCGGCAGTCCCCCGCCGCACGCGCCGTGCTGGCCTGCACGCTCCTCGGGGCCGGCGCCCACCTCGCCACGCTCATCGCCGGCCGCGGGACGCCCGCCGCACCGCCCGGACCCCGGGACACCCGGAGCGCCCGAGAGGTGATTTCTCTTGCCACTCTCCTCCATCGAGGATCCACCTCCGGCAATACCCCGGCGCCGGACCGCCCGAAAGAATTCCTTCCATGGGCCGTCAATTCGACGCCATGCCCGCCGAATTCGGAGAGCAGGTAATCCCTATGGCGTCTGCCGGTGCACACAGGGCGCCGTCCGTCCGCTCCACCGACCGGGAGCTGTGCGACAGGATCAGGGCAGGTGACCGGGAAGCCTTCCGGTACGTCTGGCAGGACCACTGCACGGCCGTGCACCGGTACACCGCACGCGTGGGCCGGCTGTCCGCCGACGAGGTGGAGGACGTGGTGGCCGACACGTTCGCGTCCACGCTGAAAGCGCTCCTCAACGGCCACGGGCCGCAGGACGAGGTGCGCCCCTACCTCTTCAGCGTTGCGCGCAGCCACTGCCAGCGGACGTACGTGCGCCGCCACCGCGAATACCTCGTCGACACCATCGACGAGAACTGCGGCGTCGGCGGCTTCGAGGAGCACTCCCCCGCCGAGGCCGACGAGATGGCCGAACTGCTCGCGGAGCTCGTCCCGTCGCACCGGGAGGCCCTCCGGCTCCGCTACCTGGACGGGCTCACGGTGGTGGAGGTGAGCGCCCTGTTCGGGGTCACCGCCGGAGTGATGACGGCACGCCTCTACCGGGCCCGCGGTGCCCTGCGCCGGGCTTACGTGCGACGGCAGTTGGAGCAGGCTGCGCCGGGATGCCGCGGTCATCTCTCCGGCTTCCTCAGGATCGTGGCGAACCCGGCGGCGGAGGGCCGGCACGCCGTGTTCTCGTGCGAGAAGTGCTCGCCCATCGCGGAGCAACTGGGCGTCATGCTGCGCGTCACAGCCGAAAGGATCCGCCCATGACCGCCCGGGTCGTCATCGCCGACGATCACGCGATCGTCAGAGCCGGACTCCGGATGACGGTGAACGGCTTTCCCGGATACCTCGTCGTGGGCGAGGCCTCGGACGGCGCCGAGGCCGTCGCCGTCGGCCGGGCGGCGCAGCCCGATCTGGTCCTGATGGCCATGCACATGCCCCGGATCGACGGCCTGGAGGCGACCCGGCAGCTGCTGCGCCTGCACACCCCGCCGAAGGTGGTGCTCCTCACCTCCCACCCCGTCGACAGCAGGGTCCTCGACGCGCTGCAGTCGGGCGTCTGCGGCTTCCTGCTCAAGGACACGCCGCCCGCGGAGCTCCGCCCGGCTCTCGACGTCGTGGTGGCCGGCGGGCAGATCGTCTCGGCCGACGTCGTCTCCCTGGTCCTCGCCCGGGCCGGGAGGCACGGCGCCCTGTCCGGCCCCGGCGCACACGACCGGGTCGGCGCGCTGAGCCAGAGCGAGCGGCGGGTGCTCGAACTGATCGGCAGCGGCCTCTCGAACGTGCAGATCGCCCACCAGCTCCATCTGTCCGTGGCCAGCATCAAGACGTACGTGTCCCGGCTGCTCGCCAAGGTGGGCGTGGACAACCGCACCCAGGCCGCGATCCTGGCCCACGAGACCGGGATCATGGGCGAGAGCCAGAACGCACAGGGCCGGCAGGACGGCTGACCGTGTCAGTCCGGACCGTCGGCGTCGACGAGTCCCGCCTCGTACGCGACGATCGCCGCCTGCGTGCGGTTCTCCAGGCCGAGTTTCACCAGCGTCCGCGAGACGTACGTCTTCACGCTCGAAGCGGACAGGTGCAGGTCCTCGGCGATCTGGGCGTTGGTCTTGCCCGCGCCGAGGAGCGCCAGGACGCGCTGCTCGCTCTCCCCCAGTGCGGCGAGCTTCTCGTGGACCGCGCCGACCCGGATGGGAGTGCGGCGGATGGCCTGGCGGACCAGGGCCTGCAGCACCGAAGGCGTGAACACCCGGCCGCCCTTGGCCGCCGCGTGCAACGCCGAGGACAGCTCCTGCGGGCAGAGGTCCTTCAGCAAGAACCCGCTGGCGCCGGCCTCCAGCGCCTCGATCACCCGCGCGTCGGTGTCGTACGTGCTCAGCACGAGGACACTCGGCGGGTCGGGCATCCGCATCAGCCGTACGGTCGCCTCGACGCCGTCGGTCCGGGGCATGTGCAGGTCCATCAGCACCACGTCGGGACGGAGTTCGGCCACCCGGGAGACGGCCTCTGCACCGTCCGCGGCCTCGCCCACCACCTCGAAGTCCCCTGACGACTCGATGAGCATGCGCAGTCCGGACCGGATGATCACCTGGTCGTCGACGATGAGTATGCGGTGAGCCATGGAACCGGCCTCTCTTTCAATGGGCGCGTCATGCCCGGTGGTCGTCCCCCCGGGCGGCACCCGCGGGGACGTCGTCGTCCTGGCACGGAAGCGTCGCTTCGAGCAGGAATCCGCCGGCGGACGCCGGACCGGCGGCGAAGGAGCCGCCCGCGGCGGCGACCGCCGCGCGCAGGCCGCGCAGGCCGAGGCCTCCCGAGTCCTTCACGATGGAGATGCCGCGGCTCGGTCCGGTGCGGACGGAGAGGGACACGGTGTTCCCGGCGAACGTCAGCGTCATCCCCACCGGTGCCCCCGAGGCGTGCTTCGCGGCGTTGGTGAGCGCCTCGTGGCTGATCCGGCGCAGCAGCCGTTCGGTCTCCGCGGGCAGCGGGCACGGCCGGCCGGCCGACCGGTAGTCGATGTCCATGCCGACGGCCGCCATGTTCCGCGTCAGGCTCTGCAGGAACTCCGCGCACGGGATCCGCTCGCCCAGCCGTTCGCCGCCGTCCTCCGGGGCGAAGAGCGTGTCGACGACCCGCCGGAGTTCATGGGCCACCTCCCTCGCCGCGTGCTGCATCGCGTCCACGATGCGGCGGGCCTCCGGTGCCAGATCCGTGCGCTGCTGGAGCGCCCCGGCGTACAGGGTCAGCACGGTGGCCTGGTGGCCGGCGTTGTCGTGCACCTCGAAGGCCAGCCGGGTGCGCTGTTCGAGTGCCGCGAAGCGCGCCGCGTGCGTCATCGAGTCCTCCACCTGGGCCAGTTGCCGGTGGAGCAGTTCGTTGAGCATGCGCTGCCGGCGGACCACCGCGCCGAACAGGGCGGGCATGACGATGATCAGCAGGGCCGCGTACAGGAACATCTCCACGCTGGGCGCGGACGTGCCGGTCAGCGTGCGGCTCAGCAGGTAGAGCGCGATGGCCGTTCCGTAGCTCCAGAACCGCAGCACGCCGCCGTACCGGGCGACCGAGTAGGCGCCGACGGCCAGAACGGTGCGCTCGTCGGAGACGAGGCTGGCCAACAGCCCGGCGCACAGGCAGATTTCCGGGCGGCTGCGCCGCCAGAACAGGGTCCCCGAAGCCAGCACGGCGATGAGACAGTTCGCCGGATAGCTCATGACCAGCCCCGTGCTGGCCACCGAGCTGTCGAGGAGCACCAGGCACGCGGCCCCCGCGGTGAGCACGACGATCAGCCAGTCGAGGCAGCGCTCGCGGCGCTGCGAGCCCGGCGGCCCCAGCGCGTGGAGGGCCTTGTGCCACGTCACCACGTCACTCCGCAATCCTTCACTTCGTCCGCCTCGCACCCTGGTTCATGCCGACTGGTGCCACTCCAGGAGCTTCTTCCGCATCTCCGCCCGCACGGTGGGCGTGAGGACGGCACCGGCCTGGTCGACCAGGCGTGCCGCCTCGAAGGCCACGAGCCCAATGTCGCATCCGGCGTCGGCCAGCACGGCCAGGGACGATCCGTCGGCGATGGCCATGAGGCACAGACAGCCCTGCTCCATGTCGATCATCGTCTGGTTGACCCGTCCGCAGCCGTACAGCTCCGCGGCGCCGCGGGTCAGTGACACCAGGCCCGAGGCCACGGCCGAGAGCTGTTCGGTGCCGGCCCGGTCGAGCCCCGGGGACGAGGCGAGTTCCAGTCCGTCCGAGGAGACCACGAGCGCGTGCCGCACCCCGGGGGTGCGCTCGGCGAACTCGGCGATCAGCCAACCGACGTTGGCGGCCATGGCCGCGGTCATGAGGGTTCCTCCTGGGGCTCCGCTGGGGGCGGGGTGCGGGGTGTGTCCGGGGGCGGGTGGGGGGACCGGGCCTGCCGGGCGCCGTGCCAGAAGCTCGCCGCCCGCTGCCGCAGTTCGTCCGCCTGCACCGGAGCGGCCCCGGCCGGCCCGGCCGCCGCCCCTCCGGCCGAGCCCGGCCGGAGGGCGGCCTGCGGCACGCGCACGGGGAGGCCGGACGCCGCCCGCTGCCCGGTGGCGGACGGGACGGGACCGGCCGGCACCGCGGGGACGGCTTCGCGGGCCGGCTGGTCGGGCTGCCTCGGCAGCCGCTGCTCCGGGACCGCCCAGGCCGGAGCCGCCGGCTGCGGCGACGGTTGCGGGACGTGCGCCGCCGGGGGCGCGGAGAAGGCCAACAGACGGGCGGGCAGGAGGACTTCCGCGGTCGTGCCGCCAGGGCCCGACCGCAGCAGGACCTGCATGCCGTGCCGGGACGCGAGCCGGCTGACCACGTAGAGCCCCATGCAGCGGGTGACGGCCATGTCCACCGCCGCGTCCCTCGCCAGGCGGGAGTTCAGCGCGTCCAACTGCTCGTGCGGAATGCCGACGCCGCCGTCGTGGATCTCCAGGACGAGCCCGCCGTCCGGTGCCCCGGCGGCGGAGACCTGGACCGGGGTGCCGGGCCGGGAGAACTGCGTCGCGTTCTCCAGCAACTCGGCCAGCAGGTGCGTGACGTCATGGGTGACGGGACCGCACACGGCGACCTCGGGGATCCCGACCGGCACGATTCTGGTGTACTGCTCGACCTCCGCGGCGGCGGCCCGGACGACGTCGACCAGCGGCGCCGGCTCGGACCGCCGACGCCCGGGCTCCTCCCCCGCGAGCACCAGCAGGTTCTCCCCGTGCCGGCGGATGCGGGTCGCCAGGTGATCCACCCGGAACAGCTCGGCCAGGGTCACCGGTTCGCGTTCCGTGTTCTCCAGCGCGGTGATGACCTCCAGCTGCCGGTGGACCAGTCCCTGGCTGCGCCGCGACAGTGCGACGAGCATGGCGTTGATGTTGGTGCGCAGGACGGCCTGTTCGGCCGTCTGCCGCACGGCCTCGCGGAAGACCGCGTCGAAGGCACGGGAGACGTCCCCGATCTCGTCCTCGACCCCGAGGTCGATGGGCGCGGCCTCCAGCGTCACCGGCTGTTCGCCGCCCCGGTCCGATATCTGCTGGACCAGGTAGGGAAGTTGGACGTCGGCGACCTGGAGTGCCGCATCGCGCACCCGCTTCAGCCTCCGGACCAGGGTGCGCGCCATCAGCACGGCGACCGTCATCGCGGCCAGCAGCGCCAGGACCGCGAGGGCCGCGCCGGTGACGGCCGCCCGCTCGGCGGACCGCTTTCCTTCGGCCGCATGGTTCAGCAGCCTCTGGGCCGCAGCGGTCTCCACCTCGTGGATCTGGTCGATCATGGCCGTCGAGGCCCGGTGCCACTCCTGGACGGTCACCCCGCCCGCCTTCTTCCGGTCGGCGAGCACCCGGTCGAGCAGCTTGCTGACTTCGGCGCCGTGGACGATCCGGTCGTACCTGGCCCGGTCCTCGCCGAGGTCCAGGAAGCGGAACTCCTGCAGAGAACGCTGCTGCACGCCGCTCAGCTCCCGGACCGCCGCCTCCTCGTCGGCCTTCAGGCCGCCGTCGGCCAGTGCGGCGTTCAGCAGCGCCCGCTGCCCGGAGAGCGCCGCCTTCTCCATGGAGAGCGCGTGCAGCGCCCAGCCCTCCGCCATCGGCTGTTCGTCCCCGAAGTCCAGCTCGGTGTCGAGGGCCAGCATCGGCGTGACGATGTCGTCGTACGAGCGCTGCGTCCGCACGGGCCCGGAGTGCGGGCCGTAGGCCTCGCGCCGCAGCGCGGGAAGGTCGTCCAGAGCCCGCTCGACGGTGGCCAGCCGCTTCGTGAACCCGGCCCCGCCACCGACCGCTCGGGCCTTGGCGCGGAAGTCCTGCAGCGCCTCGTCCGTCGCGTTGCGGTGCTTGGTCACGTCGTCGGTGGTGCGGCCGGGGGAGAGTGCGGCGACGTCACGCTCGTTCTGCAGCGAGTGCGCGGCGACCGTGGCGGCGAAGACGAGCCGTGTCTTGCGCTCGGCCGCGGCCTTGCGGTCGGCGAGGGCCAGGGCGTCGGCGACGTGGACGGCGACGAGGGCTGCGCACAGGACAGCCGGGACGGCGAGCGCCACGGCCAGCCGCGTGGTCAGACGCCAGGCACGGCGGCGGCGCGGCCCGCCCACGGATTCGGGATCCAATTCCCACTCACCAGCCTCTGCGTGATTCTCGGACCGCATTCCTGCAGTAAACATTAGTAGAAGGAGGGTCGACCAAATCGCGGAGAAAGACTGATTCTTCCGCTACCAAGGATGACACTTTCCCCGCACGGGCAAGACGTTCGTAGGGTGAGATACCGGCGGACGACCGAATAGAATTCGCGGCCGCCGGGGCCCGGTTCAGGCCGCGGGTTCCAGGATGCGCTCGTTTCCGGCCAGACCGGCCTCGTAGGCCAGAATCGCCGCCTGGGTACGGTTCTCCAGGCCCAGCTTGCCGAGCAGCCGCGAGACGTACGTCTTCACACTGGCCGAGGACAGATGCAGCCGCCGGGCGATGTCGATGTTGGAGAGGCCCGACCCGAGCAGCGTGAGCACCTTCGACTCGCTCTCGTTGAGCTCCGGCAGCAGCGCGCACGCGTCGGCGAACTGCGAGGTGCCGGGTCCCGTGATCGTGCGGACGATGCCGTCCAGCGCCTCCGGGGAGACGACCATCCCGCCGGCGGCCGCGGCCCGCAGGGCGCTCCGCAGCTGCCCGGGCAGCATCTCCTTGGCCAGGAACCCGCTGGCCCCGGCGTCGAAGGCGTCGACCGCCCGGGCGTCGGCCGCCGCACTGCCGTCGGTGAGGACGACGACCGCGGCGGGAGAGTCCAGGGCCCGCAGCCGCACGGTGGCCGTGATCCCGTCCACGTACGGCATGTTCAGGTCCACCAGGGCCACGTCGGGACGGTGGCGCCTGGCCTGGGACACCGCGTGTGCGCCGTCGGCCGCCTCGGCCACGACCGTGAAGCCGGGGCAGGCCTCTACGAGCGCCCGCAGGCCGCAGCGGACGATGTCCTGGCCGTCGGCGATCAACACGGAAATCGTCATGGGTCTGTTTCTCCTGGGCGGACTTGCCGGGTGTTCCGGGGACGCGTCCAACGTGCCACGTCCGCGGTTAACGGCCTCGTAGCCGAACCATAAGGAACGATTAAGCCGCCGGAGCCGGCCGGAGCCCGCGTCCGGGGAAGATCGCTTTCCTGCCGGTTAGACTTCCCGGGATTCCGTTCGCAAGTAATTCATCGGAGCGTTGTCCCGTGTGCGACCAGACCGAAGACCGGCCGGATTCCGGTGAATTCCCGGAGCAGCCCGCCCGGCGCCGCACGCGCCGCACCTGGGTTCTCGTGGGCTGCGGCGTCGCGTGCTGCGCCCTGTCCGTCGTGGCCCTGCTCGGGACGGGCGGCACCCAGGGGCTGATCTCACGGCTGCCCGGAGCGGCGGGCGCCGCCGACTTCCTGGGCCTGTCGGGCGGCGGCCACGGCGGTGACACGGCCGCCCGCTCCGGGAGTTCCGGCCCGTCCGCCTCTTCCTCGCCCGAAGGCGGCGCGTCTCCCGAAGCGTCACCGGGCGGGACGGCGACCCCCGGCTCCGATGCCGATGCCGACCGGGGCCCGGATTCCGGCTCCCGCTCCGACTCCGGCTCCGGTGCGCCGCCCGGCGACCGGAACCCCTCGGGCCCGGCGGCCTCGCCGGGCAACGGCGGAAACGGCGGCACCCCCCAGCAGCCGCCGCCCCAACTGCCGCCGTCCGTCCCGGAGACCGGCCGCCCGCCGGCCGACCCCCCGAACGACGGTGTCCCCGACACCCCCTCCGACCCGGCGCTCCGCCCAGGCGACAGCGGCTCCGCGGTCACCGCGATGCAGCAACTCCTCTACGGGATCGGCCTCTACCACGGCTGGCGTTTCGGCACGTACGACGCGGACACCACCGCCGCGGTCCAGAAGTTCCAGGAGTGGAGCGCGGTGGCCGCCGAGTGCCGCGAGGACCCGCGCGGTGTCTACGGCCCGGCCACCCGGCGGGCGTTGGAGCGGGTCGCGTCCGCCTGAGCGGGCGCGATAGCGCCCCAAAGGGGCGCGGGGCACTGCGCGACCAGCCACAACGCGCCCGCAGTTGACGCACTGCAGCCGTCACTCCCTGCGCAGCGCCGCAGGCTCGTGCCGGCGCAGCATCCTGACCACCAGCAGGGCACCGGCCGCGCACATCGCGAAGAGGATGCCGAAGTCCAGGAGCCACTGCACCGCCTGGTGCTTCCACACGGCGTCCGCCAGCTTGGGATCCGTCGCGTCGGCGGGGGGACCGACCTTTCCGAGATCCAGCGTCGCGGCCAGTGCCCCCACGGCCCACCGGGAGGGGGCGAGCCAGGCGAGCTGCGCCAGTACGTGCCGGTTGAATATCGGGAACACCGCACTGGTGGCCATGATCTGGAAGAGCGTCGCCACGACGAGCAGCGGCATGGTCTTCTCCACGGTGCGCACCAGCGCGGAGACCATCAGGCCCAGGATCATCGAGGCCACCGACAGCATCGCGATGACGAGCAGCAACTCGGCCGTGGGCCAGGAGAGAACCACCCCGTCCTTCGGCAGGGGGCGCCCCAGCAGCCCGATCCCGGCGATGCACAGCCCCTGCAGCGCGGTGATCGTGCCCAGCACCGCGACCTTGGACATCGCATAGGCGGAGCGCGACAGACCGGTCGCCCGCTCCCGCTGGTAGATGACCCGCTCGTGCACCAACTCCCGCACCGAGTTGGCCATTCCGGTCAGGCATGCGCCGATGGCCAGCATCACCACCACGCGGGAGGCGTCCGTGTTGAAGCGCGGCAGGCACAGTGTGGTGTCGATGCCGTCCTGATTGGCCGTCATGAATCCGTCGGGGGCCGGAACCGACCGGCTCAGAACGCCCATCAGAAGCGGCAGACAGACCAGCAGCACCGCGTACCCGCGGTCGGCCGCGATCACGGACAGGTGCCGGAGCACGAGGGTGCGCACCTGCGAGGTCCAGCGGGGCGGCCGCGGGCCGGCCCCGCTCCGCCGCAGGGCGGCCTGCGGCGCGACCGCGCGCGCGGCTTCGGAGATGTACATCCGGTGCTGCGCCGATTCCCGGTAGCCGTCGGCCCAGTAGCGGTTCGGGGAGAGTTCGAGGTCCTGGAAGACGTCGGCCCAGTCGTCCCTGCCGAAAAACTCCAGCCCTTCGGCGGGCGGGCCGAAGTAGGCGGTCCGCCCGCCGGGCGCCAGGACGAGGAGCCGGTCGCAGAGGGCCAGGTTGGTGACGGAGTGGGTGGTGAGCACCACCGTGCGGCCCCCGTCGGCCAGGTCCCGCAGCATCTGCATGACCTGCCGGTCCAGTCCCGGGTCGAGACCCGACGTCGGCTCGTCCAGGAACAGCAGGGACGGCTTGGTCAGCAGTTCCAGGGCGACCGAGACGCGTTTGCGCTGGCCTCCGGAGAGGGCGTCGATCCTGGTCCCGCCCCGGTGCGTGAGGCTCAGTTCGGCCAGCACATCCTCCACGCGCCGGTGGCGCGCGCTCCTGCTGGTGCCGCTCGGACAGCGCAGTTCCGCCGCGTACCGCAGCGCGGTGCGCACGGTCAGCTGGGTGTGCAGGATGTCGTCCTGCGGCACGAATCCGATCTCGCGGCGCAGGGCGGAGAAGTTCTCGTACAGGTCGAGACCCTGGTAGCGGACCTCCCCCTGGCCGGCGGGCTCGTATCCGGTCAGTGCACGCAGCAGGGTCGACTTCCCCGCGCCGGACGGACCGATCACCGCCACGAGGGAGTTGGCGGGCAGGCTCAGCGTGACGTCGTCGAGGAGCGTCTTGCGCCTGCCGTACTGCCGCAGGGATGTGCTCAGCGACCGGGCGGTGAGGCAGATGTCCCCGGCGCTGCGGACCACCCGGGCCAGCCGGCCGCCCACGAGCCGGAACTCGGCGTGTTCGATGTGGACGACATCGCGCCGGCCGACCGTGGCGCGCTCCACCGGGCGGCCGTTGACCCAGGTGCCGCCCGGGCTGTCCAGGTCCTCGATCTCGTACGTGCCGTCGGCCGCCCGCCACAGCCGGGCGTGGTGGCGGCCCGCCGCACCGGAGGGCACGACGACGTCGTTGTCCGCCGCGCTTCCCACCCGTGTGACCAGCACCCGTCCGGCGGCCGGGGGGACGGTATCCCGTGCTGCCGCCGGTGCGAGCAGGGAATCGGACATGTGCAGCCTCTCAACAGTGCGGTGCGCATGACGTGTTCGCACGACAGGACTTGATGCGTGAAGGGACCCGGTCGCCCTCGGACTCCGCTGGGGGGAACGGGAGACACGAGGACGACCGGGTGCTCAGCGGAGCGGGTCAGCCGGCCTGCGCCCCGCGCCGGCGCCGGGCCAGCCAGAACCCGCCGCCGGCCAGTGCGGCCGCGGCGCCGGCCGCACCGATCGCGGTGGCCGACATCATCGGGGAGTCGACCTCGTCGGCCTCACCGTAGAAGACGCTGCCCACCTGGAAGGCGTCGGACATCTTGTTGTAGTCCCAACTCGCCTGGCAGGCCTGGCCATTGAGGCTCTTCGCCTGTGGCCAGGCGAGCAGCTTGTAGTAGCCCGGGCCGTCCTGGGTGAAGTCGGTCTGCTGGGTGAACTCGATCTTCTTGGACCGGTCGTTGCCGTGCGGCGTCACGTTCAGCGGCTGAGGGGTGGGCGTCAGCTTGGAGGGAGTGCCGTCGGACCGGACCCACTGGTAGTAGACGGTGTCGGTGATGTCGCAGGGCAGGTTGGAGCCGTAACGCGGGTTGGACGCGTCGATGATGAACTTGTTCCCGGGCACCTTGCCGTTGTCCGCGATGTAGCCCCAGCCGTCCTGGCTGTTCCCGTCCGGGCTGCCCCAGGCGTTGTCCCACGGCAGCCGGACGACCGGGCGGCCGCCCTCCTTGCCGGCCCCGTCGCACCTGTCGAACCACCGCATGTCCATCGTCGGTGTGACGACCTGCTTGGTGCCGTCGGCCAGATTGATCTCGACCCTGACCGGATATGCCGTGGTGGGGCAGCCCTTTCCGCCCGGACCGAAATCGCCGCGCAGCGTGAAGGTTATCTTGTCCTGGCCGTCGACCGTCTTCGTGCTGACGATCTCGTATTCCTGGCCCGTTCCGCCCTTGCCGCGGGAGACCTCACGCGCCTGCATATTGGCGATTCCATTGCCGTTGTACGAGTAGTAGATGCTCTTGATTCCCACCCCCTCCGGCGCGGTGACAATGCCGTCGTAGCGGAATTCGGAGTCGATGCTGTTCGGCCGGTTCGAGAACCCCAGCGTGTAGACGGGCTCGGCCGCACCCCGCGTTTCGGCCTTCGACGCACTCGAGTCCGGTGCGTCCGCGGCCGAAGCGGCGGGGGAGCCGGCCAGCGCCAGGGAGCCGACCGCCACCACGATGCCCACACCGGACATCAGCGACCGCCGCAGCTTGACAGTCATGTGCCAGATCCTTTCGATTCACATTCTTGCGACAGGTGAATCCTGCAGGTTCCCGGCCACCCTTTCCCCGCGGCAAAGTGGATCAGAATTCCTTAAAGATGACATCGAAATCCACTCAAGTACCGCACCGGCCGGACGGCCCACCGGAAAATGCTCACGAGGCCAGCCGGACCCGACTGCCGGGCCCGCTCACCATGAACAGCACCATCAGACCGGCCAATACGAATCCGAAGGAAAAGAGCGAGGCCACGGTATCGTGAATCACAACCACGTCACGGGTCGGCAAATTCTTGGCGAGCAGCGCGAGAAGGGAAATGCGCAGCACATTGCCCGTGAGGATGAGGGCGACACAGGCCAGGACCCCGAGCACCAGCTGCGGCGGCCGGACGATGCTGCGCATCGTCACCGCGATGGCCGCCGCCGCCATGAACAGCGGTCCGACCGAACAGCTCGCGGTGATCCGCAGGTACAGCAGCGATCCCGCCTCCGTATCGCGCCGGACGAAGAGCCCTGGGCCCTCCACCCACGCGTCCAGCGACGGCGCGAAGAGGTGCGCGAACCACACGCTCGCCGCTCCCTCGAACTCGCGCACCGGATCCTTCGCCACGAAATAGGCGACGAGTCCCACGGCGAGCAGCGCCAGCGTCGCCACCGGCGCCCAGCGCACGCTGGACGCGAGGCCGGCCCGCGAGCGGCCGCCCGGCTGCCGGCCGTGGGCCCGCAGGAAGCGGTCCCGCAACTCTCCGCGCAGCGCGGCCGGCAGCTCCTCGACGCCCCCCGCCTGCAACGGCTCGCCACCCTCCGGACCGGCGTCCGGGCCCTCCTGCCCCTGCCCGCCGCGATCGACCCGGGCGGTCTTCGCCCAGCCGCCGGCCCGGCCCGTCACCCCGTCGAACCACGCCTTCGCCACGACCAGCAGGCCGAAGACGTACAGCGGGAAGTACACGGGCAGCAGCAGATACCGGCTGACCGGTGCCCGGGTGGCCACCAGCGCCGTGCCCAGCTGGATCAGCGGGCCGTAGAACAGCACCGGCCACAACGCGACCGAGATCGGCACGAGTTCCTCCGGATACGCCGTGAGGAACGCGCCGCCGACCAGGCCGAGCAGGCTCAGCAGGGGCAGGTGGTAGATCACCAGGTAGTAGACGAGCTCGATCTTCCGCGGCAGCGAGATCCCCTTGTGCCGCAGGATCGGCCGGAGGTAGTCGCGGCACACCTGCTGGTGGCCCATGGCCCAGCGGCGGCGCTGGCGCCAGTAGGCCCGGGCGGTGGTGACCGCCTCCTCGTAGTCCAACGCATCCGGCTCGTACTGCACTTGATGGCCTGCGAGCAGCACCCGCAAGGTCAGATCGGTGTCCTCGGTCAGCGACCGCTCGTTCCAGCCGCCGATGTCCCGCAGCACGCTGTGCCGGACCGCGCAGTTGGCGCCGCCGTACGACGGCATGCCCGCGTACGCGCTGCGCCCCTGTTCGCCGACGATGTAACCGCCGAGGTAGTCGACTGCGACCAGCCGGGCCAGCAGACTGTCGTCGCCGTTGGCGATGACGCACCGGCCCTGGGCGGCACCGACCCGGGGATCGTCGAAGCAGGCCGCCAGGTAGCGCAGCGCACTGCGCTCCGGGGCGTGGTCGGCGTCGTACACGACGATGACGTCGCCCGTGGCGTGCCGGGCGGCGTGGTTGAGCGCGCCGCTCTTCCCGCCCGCGCCCTCCGTGCGGCGCAGCACGAGGAGCCGGTCCGGGTGACGGCGCTGCCGGCCCTGGAGGATCTCGTACGTCGCATCCTGCGATCCGTCGTCGACGACGATCAGCTGCAGCAGCTCCCGGGGGTAGTCGAGTTCCAGCAGGCTGCGCACCATCCGGTCGGCCACGGCCGCCTCGTTGTGGCACGGGACGACGACGGTCACCCGGTGCCGTGCCTCCGGAGTGGACCGGCGCCGGCCGGCACGTCGCATGGCCGACTTGGTGGCGGCGTTCACGAGGGTGAGCGTGCGCAGCCCGGACACGGCGAAGCAGAACAGGCACAGGTAGAGGACGATCGTCACCGGGCCGGCCGGGCCGATGAGCCACAGGCCGAGGGCCGTGACCAGGACGACACCGATGGCCCACAGCCCGAGTTCGCCCACCGCGGCCCGGGGTGCCGCACGTCTGCCGGGCGCCCGGACGCCGCGCTCGGGTTCCGGGGCGGCATCCGGCAGGCCGTCGGCCCATGGTGCGCGGCGCCGCCCTCGGGGCGGGGCGGCTCTCACGGCCGGTGCCGGGGATCGTGTGCCGCCCGCATCAGGTGGACCAGCGCCGACGCCGCGTCGGGGAAGCAGCCGAACCTGGGCGCGCCGCACGGCCGTTCCCGGTACTCCCCGGTGCGGACCCGGATCGCACCGAGCAGACCGGCAGCACGCGCTCCCGCCACGTCCTTCTCCGGGCGGTCTCCCACATGGACCATGCCGCGCGGCGGGACGCCCAGCCGCCGGGCGGCCGCCAGGAACGGCTCGGGGCGGGGCTTGCGCAGCTCCCGCGTGCCGAGCTCGTCCGAGACCACGATCGCGTCGAAGAGGTGGTCGAGCCCCAACGCGGCGAGTTTGTCGCGCTGTTGGGGAGGATGTCCGTCGGTCACCACGGCGACCGGAATTCCGGCACGGCGAATGCCCAGCAGTGCGGCCGCCACCCCGGGGTAGGGGGACAGGCAGCCGACCCGGTGCGAGCGGAACGCCTCGACCAACGGTTGCACCGGCACGTCGGCACCGATGCCGGCCAGGGCCCGGTCGATGATCCCGCCCCTGTCGCTGCCTTGGCCGGCCTGCCCGGCCAGCGCCGCGTACAGCCGCTGCTCCGGGATGCGGAACCGGCGGGCCGCCTCGTGCGCCACTGTCCGCAGCGCACCGTCCAGCCACACCTCCTGCGGGTAGAGCGTGTCGTCCAGATCGACGGAGACGGCGGCGAGCCGGGGTGCTCCCGGTGCCGCGAAGAATCCTTCGACGTCCGTCCCGGCGCAGCCGGAGCACAGGTTCCCGTTCATCCGGCCATCGCCCTTTCCCCGGCGGGTGCCCAGACCGAGGGCACCCGCCCGTCGGTGAAGTCCGGTTCGCGCAGCCGGATCCGCTGCCAGGTGCTCTCACGGCCGAGGATCGCGGCGACCCGGCCGGCCGTGCGGCCGTCGCCGTACGGGCAGTCGCTGCCGAGCAGTTGCCTCATCGGCCCCGGGGCGGTGACCTCGGCGACGGCCCGGCACACCGCATCCCGCCGGACGGGGCTCAGCCGGGCCAGTCCGTCCTGGATCCCCTCCCAGCGGGGAGTCGAGCCGCGCATCACCACGGTGGGGACGCGCAGCCACGCGGCCTCCTCCTGGAGCCCGCCGGAGTCGGTGACCACCGCCCGGCTGTGCCTCATCCGCTCCAGCAGCTCCGCGTACGGCAGCGGCCCGAGGAGCTCGGCGCCGGTGGCGGCGAGCCGGTCCACCAGGCCGAAGGCACGGAGCCGGTCCGCGGTGCGGGGATGCACGGGGAACACCACCGGCCCGGCCTCCTGCACCAGCGCGGCCACGATGCGGACGACCTCGGCGAGCCGCTCGGGCGAGTCCACCGTGCTGGGCCTGTGCGCCGTGACCAGCACGCCCTGCCGTTCCCCGGCCGGGACTGCCCGGACACCCAGGGCACGCAGCGGATCGAGGCCGGGGTTCCCGACGACCTCGATGCGGTCGCCGGGGACGCCCTCGGCCCGCAGGACCTCGGCGGCCCGGCCGGTCGGTGCGAGATGCAGGGCGGCGAGAGCGGCGGCCACGCGCCGGTTAGCCTCCTCGCGGGAGAGCGGGTTGTACGAGCGCAGGCCCGCCTCCAGGTGCACCACGGGCACCCCGGCATCCACCCCGGCCAGGCAGAACGCGGGCACGGTGTGGGTGTCGCCCAGCACCAGAGCCGCATCCGGACGCCAACGCTCCAGACTCCGGGCCGCGTTGGCCATGAGGGTGCCCAGGCGTGCGGCACCGGACCCGGCCGCTGTTGTGCGGACGTCCCACCGCTCGGCCGGTTCCATCCCGAACTCCGCCAGGATCGCGTCGCCGAGTCCGGCCGAGGCGTGCTGACCGGTGAACACGACCTGGACGTCGTGCCGTTGGCCGAGTGAAGCGACGACCGGGGCGAGTTTGACGATCTCGGGGCGGGTGCCGAGCGGGACGAGGATGCGGCGCGGGGCGGCCGGGGCCGAGGACGGTGCGGGATGCTCCGCGGGCACCGGGACGGGCCGCCGGACGGGGGTCCGGGCGCCCGGGGTCTGGGTGAGGTAGCGCACCACGCGCCGGCCCGGCTCCCACGCACACAGCTCTCCGGGCACCGGCCGCCCCGTCGCCAGGGCGATGTAGGCCCCGACGAAATCGGCCCCGGCCGCCAACGAGATGGGCAGCCCGCCGGAGAACCGCGGGTTCATCTCGAAGAACGCGAAGGCCCCGTCCTCCGTCCGGCATCCCTGCACATTGGCCATGCCGCGGTAGCCCAGCGCCTTCACGAGCCGTTCGACCTGCTCCTCGATCCCGGGCGCCCGGAAGGCCGTTCCCGCGGTGGAGACGCCGCCGCGGACCTGCTCGCGCCAGCGGGGCACCTGCACGACGACCTCGCCGTCCGGGCCGCACAGCACGTCGACGGTGAACTCCCGCCCGGTCAGGCGGGTCTGCACGATGCTGCCGGGCGACTCGGCCGCCAGCCGGCCGGCCTGGGCCGCGGCGTCCGCCAGGTGCACACCTCGCGACCCGCGCCCCTCGCGGGGCTTGACGATCCACGGGCCGGGCGGCATCGGCGTATGGGGAAGCGACGTCTCGGGCACCGGTATGCCGTGCTGCTTGCACACCTGCACGAACGCGTACTTGTCGCAGCAGAGAGCGATCGCGTCGGGGCCGGGCAGCAGGACGTCGCACCCGGCCCCGCGCAGCCTTCCGGCCTGCGCGTGCAGGGCGGGGAGTTCCTCGGCGACCGTCGGCACCAGGACGTCGATGCGCTCGTCGACGACCAGGCGCAGGACTTCCTCCCCGAACAACGGATCGTCTCCGGGCGGAAGTTGTGCGCCCACATCGGCCATGCGGTGACCTGCGGTGTCCGGCTCCGCGTCGGCGGCCACGACCACGTGGTCTCCCGCCCGCAGGTGCTCGATCACGGCCACGCCGGCAGGCCCGCCCGCGCCCGTCACAAGGACCCTCGCCATGTCGTCTCGTTCTCTCTCTCGTCGTGCAGTTGCCCGCGCAGTCGCCGCAATCGCCGCAGTCGCCTAGCTGATGGAGCGGCGTACCACCATGCCGACCGGCGGCAGCTCCCCCTGACGGGAGCGGGAACCGGTCCGGGCGGTACGCCCGGGCACGGCCGTCGGCAGCACCAGCCGCCGCGCGGCGAACCCTTCCGCATGACTGCACCTGGCCTGCGCCCCGCGCACGCGCATCAGCGCCTCAGTCGCCCGAAGGTCCACGCGCCGGCTCGAAGCCACCTGTGAGGCATGCGCCTTGAGGGCGGAGAGCTTGCGCCCGGCCGTCCGTGCAACGTCCACGAACACCGTGGGGATGAAGCCGAGCGCGGTCGGCGACTCGTAGAAGAGCAGGGTCCGCACTTCGCGGGCGGCCGACTCGACTGCCCGGGAGACGGCCCGATGGTCCTGGTGCGAGTCGTCCGGGGTGTGGACGTAGACGACGTCCGGTGCGGTCTCCGCCATCAGCCGCTCGACCGTGGCGATGGTGTCCGCACCGTCCGGGATCCGGCCGTCCGGGAAGTCGCCCCAGTACAGTTCGGCCCCGATGACGCGCGCGGCCAGGCTCTGCTCCGCGCGGCGCTGCGCAACGGTGGCGCCGGGCCCGCGCTCACCCGCAGACATCACGAGCATCACCACCCGGTCGCCCGCGTCCGCATGTGCCACCAGCGTTCCGGCACAGCCCAGTTCTATGTCGTCCGGGTGGGCGCCGACAGCGAGCACGGTGCGTTGCTCCGGATCGCTGTCGGCGGTGTTCCGGCTGTGCGGTGCCGCACCGGGAATGACCAGCATGTCCAGCCTCTCTTCTGCCCTGCAGGAGTGATTCATGTACTCGGAACCCTCACCAAAGGGCCGACGGCGGCCGGATGTTCCCGTTCGGGACTCCATCGTGCTTTTCTCTCGGCATCGCCCGCGCACCCGCCGAGGGGGCGGAACCGGAAGCGCGGGATACCACTGGCAGCGCCAGTCCTCACTGTAGGCGTGATCCGCACGGCAGTTGACGTAATAGGCGCACAGCGCGATAGACCAACGTCTAGAAAAACATCCACCTTGGTGCCGCGCATGGCCACCGGTGATGCAGGCGGCAGCGCCCGGTCGAACCCGTCGGAAGTCGGCGGCCTTTCCGGGCCGGCCCCTGACTTTCGTCAGGTCCGAAAACCCCACCAAAGAGAGCCGGGCAGCCGGATTCCGGCTGTCAGGCTGGAAACGGGCAGGTGACTGCGGCTTGCTCGTTCCTTCACCCGGAGAGGCAGAAACCGGTGATCAAGGTGGTTCTCGTCGACGACGACGCAATCGTCCGACAGGGTATGCGGGCCATTCTGGAATCGGTTCCCGACGTGACCGTCGTCGCCGAGGCCTCCGATGGTGCCGCCGGCGTCGACGCCGTGCAGCGCCTGGCGCCGGATGTGGTGTTCATGGACATCCGCATGCCCGGGATGGACGGTCTCGCCGCGACCCGTGCGATCAACCGGCTCGCGCGCCGTCCGAGGGTCGTCATGCTGACGACCTTCGGGCTCGACGAGTACGTCTCCGCGGCGCTGCGGGCCGGCGCAGTGGGTTTCCTGCTCAAGGACAGCGGCCCCCAGGAACTGCTCGACGCCCTGCGGGCGGTCGTGGACGGGAACGCACTGCTGTCACCGAGCGTGACGCGGCGGCTCATATCCGCTTACGCGGCCCAGGTGCCGGTGCTCGACGCCGACGACCTGTCCCGTATCGAGTCGCTGACCCCCCGGGAGCGGGACGTGCTGGTACTGCTGGGGTGCGGACGGTCCAACGCGGACATCGCCGCCGCGCTGTTCCTCGGCGAGGCCACGATCAAGGGGCACGTCAGCCGGATCCTGGACAAGCTCAAGGTGCAGAACCGGGTGCAGGCCGCCATCATCGCGCACAAGGCCGGACTGACCAGGGACTAGATGACATGCCGTCCCCGTCCCGCTTGCGAGCCGCGCTCACCGTTGCACGGCCGACGACCGCCGACGTGGCCGCGGCCGCGGTCTGCGCCGTCATCGGTGTGCTCGACGGGATAGGGGGCACGCATGACGGGCTGCTCATGCACGACCACGCTGCGGCGGTGGCCATGGGAGGGCTGGCGGGTGTGGTCGTCGTGGCGCGCCGGGCCTTCCCGCCGGCCATGGGGTGCGCCGTCGGTGTCGCCCATCTGCTGGCGTTCACCCCGGCCGCGTTCGTGGTGGCCATGTACACCCTGGGCCACCGCTACCGCCGGCACCGCCTCGCCCTGTCGGCTGCCGCCGCCCTGGGCCTGGCCGTCCATCTGACCGCTGTCGCCATCAGCGCCGGCGACCCCGGCGCCACCGCCTACACGCTCGCCTTCGTCATCGGCCCCTTGGCGGTCGGCTCTTCCGCCGGGCTGCGCCACGACCTGACGGAGCGCCTGCGCCACGAAGCGGAACGCCTCAACGGCGAGCAGCAGTTGACGGCCGAGAAGGCGCGGGAGTGTGAACGGGGGCGCATCGCGCGGGAGATGCACGACGTGGTCTCCCACCGCGTCAGCCACATCGTGCTGACCGCCGGCGCCCTGGAGGTCACCGCCCGGCGGCAGCCCGACCATGTCGTCGACCAGGCCGCCAAGATCCGCTCCTACGGGCAGCAGGCACTGACCGAACTGCGTGAGATCCTCGGCGTCCTCAACGCCTCGGGCCCGTCCGGCAGGGCCCCACGGGCCCCGCAGCCGACCCTCGACGATCTGCCCAGCATGATCGACTCCGCCGGGCGGGCAGGGCAGATGGACATCACCCACTCCGTCCAGCTCGGCGTAGCCGGCCTGCCCGTCACCCTGCAGCGGACCGTCTACCGCATCGTGCAGGAATCACTGACCAACGCGATCAAACACGCCCCCGGGGCACCGGTCACCATCACCGTCCGCATCGGCGACGGCGCCGTCATCGCCACCGTCACCAACGGGCCGCCCCGGCGCGCAGGGCATGCCGACGTCCCCGGCAGCGGCGCCGGAATCATCGGACTGACCGAGCGCGTACGCCTCCTGGGCGGGACCCTGACGACCGCCCCCACGCCCGGGGGCGGTTTCCGCACGAGTGCCGTCATCCCCCTCGGTGGGGATCCCTCGTGACAGCCGGGCGGCGAGACAGGGCCTCCTCGCCACTCGCAGGAATCCGCACCCGCGAGCTGCCAAGAGGGCCCTGTCTTCATGCCCGAGCCATTGGAAGGTCAACCGATCGCGCATGCTGGACAAGGAATTCGCCAACCTCAAGGCCCAATCCGTCTCCGAGAATGTCTAGCACCGGACCGCCCGACAGGGTCCACACACCCTTCAGGCCCGGATAGGCGTCGTAGACGTGATACGGGTTGTCGGCGGCTATTTTTCCGGCGTACCGGGCCACGATCGGCAGCGAATGTTGCAACCTGCGCAGCTAAAGCTGCACCGGCCCATGGATCACTCGCGCTCCGTCACGGCTGCACATGGACGGTGTAGACACCGGGCGTGGCATGCGGTTCACCGACGGCCGTCATGGTGACCTTGAAGTCGCCTTCCTTGTCACCCGCGTGCAGGACCGGGGCGGTGGCTTCGCCGTTGTCGTCGGTGGTGACCTTGACCTTGGTCACGTGCTGTCGCTCGTGTTCGAAGTACAGACCGCTCCCCTCGGGGACCGAGAACTCGACTTCGACGCCCTCGGCATTCTTGCCGTCGCGCAGAACCCGCGCCTTGAGACCCTCGCTGCCGCCCTTGCCGAGAATCCCGCCCGGCTCGGCGGTGTAGTCGTCGCCGAAGCCGTTCACGCTCACCGCCGGGCCGGCTTCCTCATCGCCTGCACTGCCCCGGGTGCTCACCTTCCTGAGCGTCCAGGTCCTGTCCGTCTCGTTCGCCGTCTGCGTGGTACCGATCAGGTTTCCCGCGGGCCCGGGCCTGGTGAGGGCCGTCCCGTGGCGCACGTTCACGATCCTGACGTGGCCGTCCCCGGAGGCGGCGGGCTCGAAGGTCCAGAGCTGGTCCTCATTGGTGTTGCACGCGTAGGTGAAGACCTCCTGGTTGTGCGAGCTCCCCGCGAGGCAGTACTGCGGGCTGTCCGCCACGCGGATGCGGTACCGGCCTCCGACGTCCTCCATCTGCCAGTTCATCGCCGCGCCGCCGCCGGAGAGGGCGACATCCAGCCTGTTGCCGGCAATGCGCCTCACCACGCCCGGGTTCAGGGGCCCGGTCGTGTGGATGGAGTAGACACCGTCCGCGACCGACCCCAGGGGCGGAACCGCGATGGGCTTGATCTCCGTTGGGGTGACGAGGGAACGAAGCCGGTCGTCGCCGGGCAGCCGGTCCTTCGCCTTGTCCTGGAAGAGATCGCGCTTCACATTGTCACGCACGTCCAGCGCATGCTGTCCGGCCTGCGAGAACCGGTCGAGCGGCAGGCTGTCCAGGTAGGCGTCGGTGAACGCGTTGAACGGGGAAGCCTGGCCGTTGGCCTGGCGGGACAGGATCGTCCGGGCGACCTCTCCGTTGTTGTAGAAGACGTAGTACGAGCTGGAGTTCCTGACCGGCAGGAGCGCCGTCATTCCCGTGAAGCCGAGGCCGTTCAGGCCGGGCAGCTGTTGCGCGTCCAGGTGCGCGGCCACGCCGGGTGCCGTCCCGGTCGTCCACAGCTGCTTGGCGCCCTTGCCGTCGAGGACGAGTATCCGGTTGTAGCCGGTGCCGGTGGCCCCGGCGGGGGCCGTGACCTGCGGCTCGATGGCGCTCGTGCCGAACCTGGCAGACACCCAGCCCGACTCCTGCACGGCCCCGCTGCCTATGTTCACCCGGACGTACTTCGGAGCCTCTCCGGGCTTCTGCGTGAACAGGAAGACTTGGTCCCTCTGATCGCCCCTGTTGGTGGTGGCCCAGCCCGTGATCCGGGAACCCGCACGGCCCTCCTCGAGGACGCCCTTGAACTTGGACTGACTGATCGGGACCGGCTTCTCCGTCATGGCGACCCTGCCGTTGTCGCCGGAGTAGATCTGCGCGACCTTGTCGCCGGAGAACAGCCAGAAGTAGTCCGCGATGCCTCCCCAGTTCCCGTTGGTCGGGACGACGGAATCGACCTGGGTGATGCCGCCCTCGGACAGGCCGGGGAGCGTGTCCGAGAGCTTCTTGCGCCGGGAGGCGTCGGTGTTGGTGGCGAATTCCTTGACGGCGTCGACGGCCATGTCGGGGAACTTGGTCCTGGCTTCGGACGCGAACTTGCCGAGCTCGCCGGTCAGGTTCTCGCGCAAATCCTCCTTGCCCTTCCGGAGAGCGTCCTTGTCGGTCTGGCCGACCTGGGCGATGTGTGCGTCGAGCACGGCCTCGGCAAGCGCCGTACCGTAGGCACCGTCCTGCTGGGCCTGCTTCCAGGCACTCTCGAGGTGGGGCACGACGGCGTCCTTGAGGTGCTCCTCCAGCGTCTTCTTCCAGGCCTCGTCGCGGCCGGCGCGGAACTGGCCGACCAGCTCCTGGTAGCTCGGCTGGCTGATGATCGCCTTGACCATGGTCCAGATCATCCCGACGGCCATGAGCACCACGCCGACGGCGATCGCAGCGCCGCCCGCGATGACGCCCAGGACCACGTTGTGAAGACTGAGCAGTGCCAGGGAGAACGAGATCCAGTCCTGCTCCTGGGCGGCGAGGAACATGGCGTAGGCCGGCGAGAAGAGCTGCCCGGGCAAGGTGAGCCCCGCAACCTGGGTGGCGACGGCAATCCAGTCCTGCTGAATGCTCTTGACCGACAGGTCCGCTATCCACTGGGGCCACTGCCAATTGGGCGGCGGCGTGACGATGCCGCCGCCCCAGACGCGGTTCAGCTGCTCCGCGGTCTTCGGCATGGGGAGGTAGACGTCCTTGTCCTTGTGGGCAAGGTATTCGTCCAGGTCGGATGTGAACTTGCCCCCGGTCGACTTGAGCTTGGCGACATCCTTGCGGGCGTCGAGAAGGAGCTGGTCGTAGGACTGCTGCTCGGACTTCTGCCCCGGCACAGGAGATCCGGTGTCCACCTGTTCCAGGAAGGTGAGCACGGACTGCTGCTTCGCGCTGTCCTTGACCGTGGTCTTGAGCTGGGCGACGACCTTGCTCTTGAAGGCCGGGTCGAGATTGATCCCTGTGCTCAGGGAGAGCGCGTTCGCCACCTGGGCTCGAGCGGCGGCGACCTGCTTGCCCACGGCTTGGGCCTGAGCCGGCCTGAGCATTTCGACGGTGCCCATCGTGGCCAGGACCACCGTGGTGGACGCGAGGATGAGCCGGGCATTCATCGTGTTGGTTCTCATGGATGCTTCCGAATTCGTGACGTGATGGCGATGCCACCGATCCGATCAGGGCGGCGGGACAGCGCATCGCAGCACCGTCGCAGCAGCGCCTCGCGCCCTTGCTGTCCAGTCTCCGGCCATTTGTTGGCGAAATATGCAGCAAATGATGCAAAGTGATAGCGCAAGAAGCGCACGTGCCGATCGCGCACCCTGTCCATGGCAACTGCCCATCGGTACCGCGACTTTCGTAGCAGAGCCCGGGGAGGTCGCAGTGCCTGCGACCCCTCGCACCGAAGTGGACGGGTCTGGCGATGGGAGATGGGCCGATGGTCGTACGGATCGTGGTCGCCGACGACAGCGAAGTCGTGCGCCGCACGACGGCGGAGGTCATCGACGCGAGCGGAGACCTGCACGTGGTGGCGCAGGCCTGGGACGGGCGTTCGGCGGTGGAGGCCGTGCGCGTGCACGCGCCTCAGGTGGTGCTGATGGACATCCGCATGCCCGGCATGGACGGGATCGCGGCCACCCGGCAGATCCGGCGGATGCCGGACCCACCGCGCGTGCTGATCTCGACGATGTTCAGCAAGGACGTCTTCGTGGACGACGCGGTGCGAGCGGGAGCAGCGGGCTTCTTACTCAAGGGCACGCCGCCGGCCGAACTCGTGCGGGCCGTCCGGGAGGTCGCCGCCGGGAATGCCATGCTCGACCCGGCAGTCACGTCCCGCGTGCTGCAACTGGCCACCGCCCCCACCGACATCGACCCCCGCCGGCGTCTGTCCGAGCGCGAGCGGCAGCAACTCGGCCTGCTCACCGAGCGGGACCTGACGCTGATGCGGTTGATCGCCCTGGGGTTGTCGAACGCGGAGATCGGAGCCCGGCTGCATCTCGCCGAGCCGACGGTCCGCAGCCAGGTCAGCCGACTGCTGGCCCGGCTGGGATTCGGCAACCGGGTCCAGGCGGCCCGGCTCGCCATCCGCGCCGAGCTGGACTGACCATTCGGCCCTGGGCCAGGGCCTGTCCCGCGCCGTCACGTACGGTCTCCCCCGACGTAGTCGTACTTGCCGGGACGCCAGCCGAGCGGAGCCCGGCCCAGACGGTTGCGGTCTCTTTCATCCTCGCCGCCCCACATGCCGAACTCACGGCCCTGACGGCCGGCTTGGCGGCACTGCACGAGGGCCGGGCAGTGTCCGCACAGTTCACGGGCGCGTTCCTTGTCCTCGTACCTGGTCGAGTGCCACAGTTCGGGCGCGCGCGTACAGGGCAGCCGGCGGGCGTCGATCTCGGGGAACGGGACGGGGGTCAGCAGCGCGAGCACGTTGCTCACGGACGAAGCACGGTTCATGTCGAAGTGACCTCCTTGATCAATGCCTGGGGCGCGGGTCAGGCGGCGGCTGCCGTCCGGACCGGGCCGCGGTCGGCGATACGGAACCAGACCCACTTGCCGCTCTCACCGACCCTGGTCACGCCCCACGCGTCGGCCAGCGCGTCCAGAATGTCCAGGCCACGGCCCGTCTCCAGCTCGTCCGGCGGACCGTCGCCACGGCGCCGCCCCTCTCCCATCCCGACCGTGGAGTCGAACACCGCCCCGGTGACCGAGCCGCAGACGTCGTCACGGGAGACGACCACCTTGATCGTGGAACCCTTCGCATGACGCACGGCGTTGGAGACCACCTCGGAGAGCAGCAGCGCCGCAGCGTCCTCGGACACTGCTTCCCCGGTACAGACGGCTGACAGAACGCGCCGGGCCTGCGCCGCGGCGCGCTCGTTGCGCAGCAGGACGACGGTGGCACGGGTGCTGGTGAAGTCGACGGCACACATGAGGGGGCTCCCGGGGTTCCGGCGGTAAGGGCGGGAGACCGGTGTGCCGACCTCCGTGCTTTCCAGCGTGACCGCGCTGAACAGGGGGAACGGCCTGTCCTTGGCCAACCGTCGGACATGACGAAAGTGTCGCGACGGCGGGCAAAAGACATGCCCCCTCGGTCACCGTGAGTGACCGAGGGGGCATGGAGCCACTCACAGCGCGGCTGCGGCCCCGGCATCACGGGATCGGTTCTTCGCGTCCAAGGGCAGGGTGTTCAGCGTTCTCTGTTCGGGCACCGACGGTTGCGCACGCATGCGAAGGTCCCGCCCATGAGAAGCACCGCCACCGCCCCGGCGGAGACGTACGGACCGGTGAGCGGGGTTTCGATCTCGGGGATCTGTTCACTGGCGGACGGCTGCTTCTCATCGACGGGCGCGTCAGGTGCGGCGGACTGATCGTTCCGATCGCTCACATGCTCAACGGGCCTGCTTTCGCCGACCGTTGACTCGCTACCGCTGTTGCTTTTGCTGTCGCTGTCCGGATCGAATGACGGGTCTGCAGGCCCGTTCGAGCGCAGGGCCTCGCGCGCCCAGGCGATGGCTGCCGGGTTGAAGGGGAACTCCTCGTGCGGGTCCCCCTTGCTGCCGGGGATGCCCGGCACGTCCGCGACGGTGAGCTGCTCCCTCGGACCGTTCAGATAGGCACTGGTGTAGGGCTGCACAGTGTCGTCGTCGGGGGTGGCGAGCATGGTGTAGGAGACGCCCGGCATCAGATCGCCCCCGGCGTTGAGCTTCCGCAGGAAGCCCGACTTCGGGAGCATCTGGTCGACGGCGTCGTAGATCCATGAACCCCACCACGCCCGGGTGACCTCCGTGCCCCGGTTGGGGACCACGAGGCCGACCATCCTGTCGACCGAAGCGGCCCCGTTGAGGTTCTTGAGGTAGTAGCGGGAGACGAGCCCGCCCTGGCTGAAGCCGACCAGGTCGACCTTGCCGGAACCGCTCGCGGCCTTCACCCCGTTGACGAACGTGTTGAGCTGCCCCGCCGACTTCGTGATGTCGCCGGTCGCAGGGGTGCCGAAGAAGTTCTTGCCGTACTCGAGGGCATAGACGCAATACCCGTCACTCTTGAGCCCGCGCGCCATTGCGCTCCAGCGGTCCTCCGCCAACTGCCCGCTCTTGAAACCGAACGTGCCGTGCACCAGCACCACCGGATTCCGTCCGCCGGACGGAACGCACGACCAGTCGTTGATGTCGCGGCTGACATTGGGCAGTGCCAGTTCCTTCGCACGGTCGACGGCCGGCTTCTGGTCCGCTGTGGCCGGGCCGGCCGGCAGCAGGGTCATCGCCGCGGCGGCGAGGCCGGTCACGGTCACTGCGGCGGCCCGGCGCAGGCGGGCCCTGTGCCGGGGGAACGTGGATGCGGCGTGCGAGGTGGACATGGCATCTCGATTCGCGGAAGTGCAGACGGTCCACGGGGGCGCAGGCCCCCGCACCAGGACCGTAGGCAGGGCGACGCCTCGTCCCCCGGTGCCGGGAGTGGACAAACCCCGCTGGATTCCGACGTCTTGAGATGCCGATGGATACATCACACCATCCCTTCTTCCGGCGCGGCCGCGCCGGGCCGGGACCGCATGCCCGGCCGAACGCCGCGTGCTCGTCTTACGGTGGTCTGGTGCCGCACGAAAGACATCCCCGCTGGTCACCGCGGACGGCCGATGCGGTCCTGGTCGGCGCCGTCGTGACCGTGAGCGTGCTGAACAGCTGGGTCAAGGGCAGCAACGGCCTGCTCGGCCACGCTCCCGTGTCCGTCATCGCGACGGTGTCGGCGGCGGTCGGCACCCTGCTCTGGTGGCGGCGGCGCCGGCCGGGCCCGGTGGCCGTGGCGATCATGGCCGGCTTCGTGATCGCCTTCACCCCCACGCCGCTGGCCGTGGCGATGTACACCGTCGGCACCGCCTACCGCCGGGTACGCACCCTGGTCCTGTACGCCCTGGCGGCGAGCGCCACGGCCTTTCTGGGCATGCTCACCGGCCGGCCGCCCAGCAGCCTGCGGGAGACCCTGTACGTCCTGTCCCTGGTCCTCGGGATGCTGGTCCTGGGTCAGACCGTCGCCGTCCGGCGCGACCTCGCGGCAGCGGCCCAGGCGAAGGCCGAAGGACTCGAACGCGAGCAGCACCTGCTGGTGGAGCGCGCGCAGGTGGACGAGCGCGCCCGCATCGCCCGCGAGATGCACGACATCGTGGCCCACCGGATCAGCAACATCGTGCTCTCGGCCGGTGCCCTCAAGGTCGGACCGGCCGCCCGCTCGTCGCCCGAGGTCGCCCGCGCCGCCGAGGAGGTGCGCGACGAGGGCCACCACGCGCTGGAGGAGCTGCGCGACATCCTCGGCATCCTCACCCCGGAACGAGACGGCCGGCGCGCCCCCCGCGCCCCCGCCCCCGACGCCTCGCAGCTGGGCCGGCTCGTCGAGCGCGCCGCCTCCCGCGGCCTGGACGCCCGGCTCGAGGTGAACGGGCACCCGGAGACCCTGCCCGCCCCCGTCCAGCGCGCGATCTACCGCATCGCCCAGGAATCCCTCACCAACGCTGCCAAACACGCCCCCGGAGCCGCGGTCGCCCTCACCGTCGGCTGCCGCCTCGACGGCGTCCACGTGACGGTCGTCAACGGCCCGCCCACCCGGGCGGCCACCCCCGACACGCCCCCCAGCGGCGGCAACGGCCTCATCGGCCTGGAGGAACGCACCGCCCTGCTCGGCGGCACCTTCACCGCCGGCCCCCACGGCAACGGCTTCAAGGTCGAGGCCCACATCCCGCCACACGCGTGAAACCCCCGTGCGTTCGATCGAGCGCCGGGCGAGCCGTAGCGTAGGCCGTGGGACGCAGCTCCGCAGGGCGGGACCGGCCGTGCGACGACAGACGGAGACTCGGCAATGAACACCGCGAGGGTGATCCAGATCCTGGTGGCCGACGACAGCGAGATCGTGCGCCGCGGGCTGAGCGACGTGCTCGAGACCAGCGGGCACCTGCACGTGGTGGCCCAGGCCTGGGACGGGCACAGCGCCGTGGAGGCCGCCCGCCGCTTCTCGCCCGACGTCGCGCTGGTCGACATCCGCATGCCGGGAATGGACGGGCTCAAGGCCACGCGCGAACTGCGGGCGCTGCCGCATCCGCCGCGCGTGGTCATCCTCACCACCTTCGGCGAGGACGAGTACGTGGACGAGGCCGTGCGCGCAGGCGCCAGCGGCTTCCTCCTCAAGGACACCCAGCCCGAGGACCTGATCCGGGCGGTCCGCGACGTCGCCGCGGGCAGAGCGACGCTGGACCCGGCCGTCACCGGCAGGGTCCTGGACACCCTCGCCCACCAGGCGCCCCGGCTGGATCCCCGGGAGGAGAAGGCGCTGGCCTCGCTGACCGAGCGGGAACTGGAGGTCCTGTGCCTGGTGGGACGCGGCCTGTCGAACGCCGACATCGGCAGGCTGCTCCACATCACCGAAGGCACGGTGAAAGGACAGGTGAGCCGCCTGCTGATGAAGCTGGGAGCCGAGAACCGGGTCCAGGCCGCGCGGCTGGCCTACCGCGCCGGGCTCGAACGCTGAACGCGCCGCTCCGCGGCATCCCCTGCGGGCGGCTCAGGCTCCCCGGCTCCGGCGGCGCAGGACCCGCAGGGCTCCCGGGCCGGCGATCCCCGCCTCGTAGGCGATGATCGCCGCCTGGGTGCGGCTGCCGAGCCCGAGCTTGGCGAGGATGCGCGAGACGCACGTCTTCACGCTGGGCCCCGACAGCTGCAGCGTGCAGGCGATCTGCGCGTTCGTCATGCCCTCGCCCACCAGCGCGAGGACCCGCCGCTCGCTCTCGCTCAGCAGCGCCAACTTCTCGCCGGCCCCGTTGATCCGGATCGGCGTGCGCTCGGCCGCCCTGCGCACCAGGCTCGCAAGCACCGCGGGAGAGAGCACCCGGCCGCCCACGGCGACCGTCTGCAGCGCCGCGGACAACTCGTCGGGACTCAGGTCCTTCAGCAGGAATCCGCAGGCCCCTGCGCGCAGCGCCGCCGGCACCCGGTCGTCGGCGCCGGAGACGCCGAGCAGCACGACGCCGGGCGGACGGGGCAGCCGGTTCAGCCGGCGGGTGGCCTCGACGCCGTCGGTCCGCGGCACGTCGAGATCCATCAGCACCACGTCGGGGCGGTGCTCCGCCACCTGTGCCAGAGCCTCGGCGCCGTCGCCCGCCTCGCCGACGACCTCGAACCCGTCGGAGGAGCAGATCAGCATCGCCAGCCCCCTGCGGACGACGGCCCGGCCGTCGACGATCACCACACGGACGGTCATGGTTCCCGCCTCGCTCCCGCATCCCCGCCCGTGACCGGCGACGGGTCGGGGGCCGGGAGCTCCGCCAGCAGCCGGAAGCCGCCGTCCGGCAGCGGCCCGACGCTCAGGAGCCCACCGGCCTGCTCGACCCGCTCCAGCAGCCCGGCCAGCCCCATCCGCCCGGAGTTGCACAGCGGATCAGCGCCGGCGGACGGACCGTTGCGCACCTCCAGGGAGACCAGACCGGCGGAGAAGGTCAGATCCGCCCGGACCGGCGCGCCCGGCGCGTGCTTGGCCGCATTCGTGAACGCCTCCCGGCACAGGCGGTACAGCAACTGCTCGGTGGCGGGCGGCAGCGGACGGACGGCGCCGTGCTGCCGGTACTCGGCGGCCATGCCGACCGCCGCCATGTTGCGGACGAGACCGGCGAGGAACTCGGCACAACTCGTCGGCCCGGTCAGGGCGATGCTCCGCCCGTCGGTGTCCCGCCGCGCATCCGTGATCTGCCGCAGCTCGCCCAGCACCCGCTGTGCCGAACCCTTCACGGCGGCCGCGGCCTCGCGGGCCTCCGGCGGCAGGCCCGGCATCCGCTCCAGCGTCCCGGCCCGCAGCACCAGGAAAGTGGCTTCGTGGCCCACGTGATCGTGGATGTCGAAGGCCAGCCGGGTGCGCTCCTCCAGCAGCGCGAAGCGGGTCGCGCTCCGCACGGCGTCCTCGGCCCGCACCAGCTGCTCACACAGCAGCTCGCGCAGCTGCCGCTGGTGGCGGACGAGCCCGCCGAGCACCGCGGGAAGGACGATCTCGACGCCGACGGCGTAGGAGAGCTGCCGGTGATCGGCACCGGCCATGCCGATGAGGTGCCGGGTGGTCACGTAGTCGAAGGCGATCACGGCGACGAGCAGATGACGCCACCGCCCGCCGTAGCAGGCGACGGCGTACGCGGCGGCGATCAGCGGGGTGCGCTCGTCGGAGGCGAAGCTCGCGGCCAGCCCGGCGAGCAGGCAGAGCCCGGGAAGCCGGCGGCGCAGCACCAGGGTCGCGGAGGCGCCGACGGCGACCGCCGCGGCGAGCGGGTAGCTGCGCACCAGACCGGTGCCGCTCACCGCCGCCGCGCGCAGCTGCACACAGGCCGCGATCGCGACGAGCAGCGCGATGCCGACGTCGCACAGCAGGCGCCTGCCCTCCGCGCCGGGCAGGGGAAGGGGCCGGCGCGGGCGGATGAAGATGAAGTGGTCTGCGAACATGGGGAATACGCTTCTCTGAACCGGGGTCCGGTGGTCGCTCCCCCCGTTTCCGCTCTCCAGCCAACCACCCCGCCGCGCCGCGGAGCACTGCTGAACGTCGTCCTCTTGCCACGACGAAAGTCAGGGGCCGTCCAGTCGAAGTGCACTGCGTGATCGCGACCCGAAGGGCGCGCGGGGCTGATCCGTGTGCGGCTCCGCCGCGTGGGCACGACCAGCCACGATGCGCCCGCAGCAGCACATCAGGGCGTGCCGCTGCGCCGCCTTCACACCATGGCTCCCTGGCGAAGCAGCTCCACGCGCACCGCACGAACGTCATGCTCCGTGCCCTGCGCGTGGAGGGCGGCGGCCACCCCCGCGGCATGGCCGGTGGCGAAGGCCGTGCCCATGACCCGCAGGGACGCGAAGGCGTCGTCGTCGGAGCCGGTGAGCCGGCCGGCGGCCCACAGATTGTCCGTGTCCGCCGAGCAGATCGCACCGTAGGGGATGTCGTACCAGCCCTTGCCCTCGATGGGGACGTACCGGGTGACGCCGGGGCCCGCGTGGTCCTCAACGGGCCAGCCGCAGCGGGCCACGGACTCGCCGGGCCGCTTGCGGGCGGTGAGGACGTCGCTGCCGCGCACATCCTCGCGGGCGCGCAGCCGACGCGACTCGCGGATGCCCAACTGGGGGCCGGTGACCAGGAGATGGGCGTGCTGCCAGCCGGGCAGGTGCGCGCGGAAGGCGGCGAGGTAGTCCGCGGCCTGGCGGCGGGCGTTGACCTCGGCGGCGGTGAGCGCGGCCGCATCGAGGGTGTCGACGTGCTCGTCGGCCAGGAGGGCGATGACCTCGCCGGTGACCGGGAGGCGGGCCAGGACACCCTGTTCGCGCAGCAGGGGCCGGGACGAGCACCGGTTGTGGGCGGTGACGGCGGCCCGTACGCCTTCGCGGGAGAGGTCCGCGCCGGGGGCCACCCCGCCGTAGCGGGAGACGAGGGTGCTGGTCTGCCGGTCGGCGAGCGGAGCCACCCGCACGCCCGCGCCGGACAGGGCGCACAGCACTCCGTCGCCGCTGGCGTCGACGAAGGCCCGTGCCCGGATGCGGTGCCGCCCGCCGGGGCCGCCGACCTCGATCTCGCGCAGGCGCCCGCACTCCCGCCGGGCTCCGACAAGGGCGCTGTGCAGGCGGACGTCCACGCCGGCGGCGGCCGTCTCCTCGTCCAGAACGGCCTTCGTGGTCTCCACGTCCAGCAGGATGAACCGGTTGCCGCTCCAGGAGAACGAGCCCTCCTGGTACACCCCGCGCTGCCGCAGCCGGCGCAGGACGCTCCCGCCGACCCCGCCGACGACGAGGCGGCGCTTCTGGTCGAAGAAGCCGCAGTAGATCGATACCGAGGAGACCGTGGCGGTGCCGCCCAGGAACGCGTACTTCTCGATCAGCCGGGTGCGGCAGCCGGCGCGCGCCGCGCCCACGGCGGCGGCGACGCCCGCCGAACCGCCGCCCACCACCACGACGTCGAATTCCTCGTCGGGACTCAGCATTCGGCCAGCCTAAGCAGAATCCAGCCATCGGCTCATCGGGCAAAAGGACCGGATCGCACCAGCCGTTCGGCCAGATTTTTCCGGCCCGCATCACCCGACTGTCCGCCTTCGGCTCCCATCGAGCTCTCCTTTGCCGACTGCTCCCTCTCCTGCGCGGTGGGGAAGACTCAGAACCGAGACGTGAGATGTGAGACGCGAGAGAAGAGGGTCAAGATTGTCTTCCCCGAACGAACACAGCCGCAGTACTCGCCGACGGCTCACCATGGCCGCAGGGACAGCCGCCCTCGCGGTCGCGTCCGTCATCGCCGCGTCCCCCGCCAACGCTGCCGTCACGTCCCCGAGCACGCAGGTCTCCACGTCCACCGGCAGGCATGCGGACCGGCACGCCGAAGCAGCCGTCCTGCAGCTCGCGCGGCTGGCCGCCGAGCGTGTCATGACCGCCGACCTGGTCGCCGCATCCAAGTGGATTTCCGGAGCACCCATCAACGACCCTGCGAGAGAAGAGCAGGTCCTGCGGGACATGGATGCCAAGGCCCAGGAACTGGGCATCGACCGCCCCACGGTGCAGCGGGTCTTCAAGGACCAGATGGAAGCGAACAAGCTGGTCCAGTACGCACTTCACGACCAGTGGCGGGACAACCCCGAGGACGCCCCCACCACCGCACCGGACCTGAGCGAAATCCGTGACCGGATCAACCGCATCAACGGCGAGCTGCTGACGGCCATCGGCGAGGCCGCACCCGTCCTTCCCGCTCCTCAGTGCCGTGCCGTCCGCGATCGTGCAGCCGGCACCGTGACCGAAGAGGAACATCTCAACCCCCTTCACGCCCAGGGGCTGCGGCGCGCCCTTGCAGGACTGTGCACCGTACCCCCGCCCGGCCCCGGGAACGCATGAAGCGCCCACGCATCTCTGTGCGCCCCCTGAACTCCCCCTGGGCGCACGGGCGGAACAGGCTTACCACCGGCACCTCGGGCGCCCGCCCGTTCGCCCTGTGCACACGGGTGACCGCGAATACACACTGAGAGCCGTAGGCCAGCGGTTCGCGTCAACAGGCGTGTGTGCACGGGGAGATGAGTCCGCCATGCGGATGAGCGACGACAAGGTCGCCGGACTGGTCCGGTCGCGGTGGGGGGATCTCCTGGCGGAGATCGGGGACGGGGCGGTCGAGCGGTACGCCGACGGCATCCCCGTCCCCAGGCGGGCCTTCGCCGCCGCCGGTGCCCTGGGGCTGCAGGCCTTCTCGTTGCCCTCCGCCGTGTCCGGCGAGGGCGCCGACGCCGTGACCTGGGGGCGGGCGCTGGAGGAGATCGGGTACCTGTGCGCCGACCCGGCGTTCCCGACCGTGGTCAGCATCCACACGGGCATCGCACATCTGCTGTGCGCAACGGGAAGCGAGTACCTCGTCGACGCCTACGCGGTTCCGATCAGCCGCGGCGAGTGCCTGCCCGCACTGGCCTTCTCGGAGGGCACCGACCTGCTCTCCATGCGCACGGAACTCACCGCATCCGGGCCGGACTTCCGGCTCTCCGGCAGGAAGTCCTTCATCACCGGCGGACTGCTCGCGGACGTCTTCCTCACCTATGCCGCCACCGAGCGGGGCGACTTGGCGGCGTGCCTGGTGGCGGCGGACGACGACGGCATCGAGGTGGAGCCGGCCCACGCCGCCGGCTTCCGGACGGCGGGCGCGGCGTCGGTGACGTTCAAGGACGTGCGGATCCCGGCCACCCGCGTCCTCGCCCCGGCCGACGGGCTGAGCCACGCGCAGCAGTACCTGAACGCCCGCCGCGTCGTCATCGCGTCGTTCACGACCGGCCAGATACGGAGGCTGCTGGAGAGCACAGTGGCCAGGCTCCGGGAGAGCGTCCGCTACGGGCAGACGCTCATGGACCTGCCCAATGTGCAGGCGGCCGTCGGCCGGATGTACATCGCCGTCGAGGCTTCCCGCGCGATCGTGCACCGGGCCCTGTCCCGGCTCGACGCGGGAGCCGGCGACCCCGTCTTCGACCCGGTGGTCTCCGCCGCCAAGCACCACGTCACCGAACAGGCCCTGGCCGCCCTGAACGAGGCGTTCCGGGTCCTGGGCGGGCACGCCTACTTCGGCGACCCCCGCTACGGCATGTTCCTCCGCGAGGTCCACGGGCTGCACGCGGGTGCGGGCACCCAGGACCTCCTGGAGATCAACCTCGGCATATGCGCAGCCACATATACAGCCGCATCTGCAGCAGAGAAAGGCAAGAACCCCACGTGATCGTCCGATTCAGCGGCATCATGCTGCGCCTGGTGAACTACGAACGCACCGTGCGGGTCGAGGCCGGCACCCTCGGCGCGGCCCTGGAGCAACTCGAAGGCCGGCACCCGCAGTTACGGCAGGTCCTGCGCGACGCGAACGGGCAGATCCGCCGCAGCCACCAGCTCTTCCTCAACGGCGAACGGGTCGCCGGTCCCGATCTCGGCATGCCGCTGGCGGAGGCCGACCAGGTGGAGTTCCTGACCGCCATCGCGGGAGGCTGACGTGACCGCCGCCGCCCGCGAGACCGCCTTCCGCGAACCCCTGTACCCCACCCGTTTCAGCCCGTTCCAACTGCGGCCGCGCACCCTCCTCGACCTGGCCGTCAACGGCTTCGCCCGCTGGCTCGCCGAACACCTGACACCGTTCCCGCACCTCGTGCACAAGCACCGCACCGCGGTCGTCGTCCGCACCGTCCGCCTCGACTACACCACCCCCGACCTGCGTTTCGCGGACACCCCCTGGCTCGACGTCCGGGCCCGGACGGCCACCACCGGCTCGGGCGAGTGGCTCGTGCTGAGCATGGCCTACGAGGCCGGGGGCCGCACCGCCGCCCGGGCCCGCCTCGTCCTGCGCGTGCTCTCCGTCGCCGAGCCCGAGGCCCTCTCCGCCGAGCCGGGTGCCCTCCCCCCGGGCCTCCTCGCGGAGTTCACCGAGGCCGAGCGCCTGCCGCCGGACGCGTTCCGGGAACAGGCACGCACCCGGCAGCCGTTCGGCCTGGGCGCGGAGCTCCTCGCCCCGCGGGAGTGGGAGACCGCCCTCTCCCGCAGCCAGTGCGAAGTGGCCGACCAGTGGTCGTTCATCGAGATGACCGAACTCGCGACGACCGCCCGCGAACGCCTCTTCACCACCCCCGGCCCCGCCCTGCCCGCCGGCACCGCGCTCCCCGCCGTCCGCGCACCGCTCCGCAGCGTCGTCGCGTTCTTCCAGCGCCCCATGTTCGTCTTCGACACCTGCCGCACCGTCACCCGCGCCCACCACACCCCCCGGGGCGGCCGGACCGTCTTCCGCCACGACATCGGCCACGCGGGCCCGCACCGGCCGACGGCGGCGAGTCTGCGGGTGTGGGAACTGCTCGACGCGGCGTGACGACCATCACGCCGGCAAACCGAAAAGCCCGGCTCAGACAAGTCTGAGCCGGGCCGTCCCGGAGCCGCCTTCGGGATTCGAACCCGAGACCTACGCATTACGAGTGCGTTGCTCTGGCCAACTGAGCTAAGGCGGCACGCTGTGTCAGCCAGAGGCCGTCATCAGCAACGCGCCCAAGTCTACACAGTCTCCGGGGGTGCTCCGTACACGGTGCTTCTGAGGGGGTTCCGGCTGGTCAGGCGGCTGGTCAGGAGCAGCGCCGGGAGGCGGGCGGCGGGGTGGTGGTGAGGAGGTACTCGTTCACCGCGGTGTCGATGCACGTGCTGCCGCGGGTGTAGGCGGTGTGGCCGTCGCCGTCGTAGGTCAGCAGGCGGCCCGAGGACAGCTGGGACGCCAGGGAGCGGGCCCAGGGGTAGGGGGTGGCCGGGTCGCGGGTGGTGCCGACGACCAGGATGGGAGCGGCGCCGCGGGCCGGGATGCGGTGGGGGGTGCCGGTGGCGTGGACGGGCCAGTAGGCGCAGCTCAGGGAGCCCCAGGCGAAGCTCTCGCCGAAGGCCGGGGAGGCCTTCTCGAACTCCGGGAGGGCGCGGCGGACTGCCGAGGGGCCGCGGTAGGCCGGGGGCAGGTCGAGGCAGTTCACGGCCGAGTTCGCCGCCATGAGGTTGGCGTAGTGGCCGTGCTGGTCGCGCTCGTAGTAGATGTCCGAGAGCTTGAGCAGCAGGGCCCCGTCCCCGGTCTGGGCGTCCCGCAGGGCCTTGCGCAGCACCGGCCAGGCGGCCTCGTCGTACATGGCGGCGATCACGCCCGTGGTGGCGAGGCTCTCGGTGAGCTGCCGGGAGGTGCCGGTGGCGAGGGGGTGGTGATCGAGGTCACGGAAGAAGCGTTTGAGGGTGTTGCCCGCGTCGGTGACGTTGTCGGAGCCCAGCGGGCACTCCTCGTGGGCGGCGCAGTCCTTCGCGAAGGAGGCGAAGGCGGTCTGGAAGCCGGTCGTCTGGTCGCGGTTGACCTGCTCCGCGTTGAGGGAGGGGTCGAGGGCGCCGTCGAGCACGAGCCGGCCGACGCGGGACGGGTAGAGCCCGGCGTACGTCGCGCCGAGGAAGGTGCCGTAGGAGGCGCCGACGTAGTGCACCTTCTCGTCGCCGAGGGCGGCGCGGAAGATGTCCATGTCGCGGGCGGCGTCGACGGTCGAGACGTGCGACAGGAGCCGGGCCGAGCGGCTCGCGCAGCCGTGGGCGAACTTCTTGTAGGACGCGACCAGTTGCCGGACCTCGGTGTCGCTGTCCGGGGTCTGGTCGACCTGGGCGTAGGCGTCCATCTCCGCGTCGGTCAGGCAGGAGATCGGCTCGCTGCCGGCCACGCCGCGCGGGTCCATGGCGACGATGTCGTACCGGGCGCGGACGGCGGCGGGGTAGCCGCTGCCCGCGTACTGCTGGAGGAAGCCGACGGCCGAGCCGCCGGGGCCCCCGGGGTTGACCATCAGCGAGCCGAGGCGCCCGCCGGGGCCGGTGGCCCGCTTGCGGGCCACCGCGAGGCGGACCTCGCCGCCGGAGCGCGGCCTGCCGTAGTCCAGCGGGGCCTTGAGGGTGGCGCACTCGAAGCCCGCGCCCTTGGCGCCGGTGCAGCCGTGCCAGGTGGGCTTCTGCTCGTAGAAGCGCCGCAGGGCCGCGGGCACCCGGGCGGGCAGCGGTGCCAGCAGGGGTGCGGCCGCGGGTACGTCCGAGAGGACGGGGCGCTGCCCGCCGGCGGCCGGGTCCGGCGGCAGGCCCGCGGAACGGCCGTCGCCCTCGCCCTGCGGTCTCACCGTCGCCTGGGCCGCGACGCCGGAGAGGAGCAGGGCCGCGGCCGCGAGCACGGTGCCGGAGGTGCGGAGGAGACGGCTGGTGTCCATTCGGCTGGTCCCTCTGTGTGGAGACAGGTGGGCATAAGACATACGTAGGACATGCGGACATGCGTAGAACTACGCGCGCATACGGAGCGTATCCGGACGGATACCGGAGTTGGCCAGCCTTGAAGCTCACTCGGCCTCGTACGAGTGAGGAATCACCCAACCTGCGGTGTGCCCACTCCTCCTCGTACTACTCACCCTCCCCTCGGGCACCACGGGATCAGCCGGCCCGCAGCGCCACCGTCATCGCCTCGACCGCCAGCAGCGGGGCCACGTTCCGGTCGAGCGCGCGGCGGCAGTCCAGGATCGCCTCGATCCGGCGCAACGTCGGCTCCGGACCCGAGGCGCGGGCGATCCGCTCCAGGGAATCGCGCGCGTCGGCGTTGGCGAGCTCCGTCCGCGAACCCAGCTGTATCGCAAGGACGTCGCGGTAGAAACCGGTCAGGTCGGTGAGGGCGAGGTCCAGGCTGTCGCGCTGGGTGCGCGTCGCGCGGCGCTTCTGACGGTCCTGCAGCTCCTTCATCGCGCCCGCGGTGCCGCGCGGAAGACGGCCGCCGGTGCCGGCCGCGGCGCCGAGCGCGGCGCGCAGCTCCTCGGTCTCCTTCGTGTCGACCTCCTCGGCCACCTGCTTGGCGTCCTCAGCCGCCGCGTCGATCAGCTCCTGCGCCGCTTTGAGGCAGCCGCCCATGTCGTCGACGCGGAGCGGCAGCCGGAGCACGGCCTCGCGGCGGGTGCGGGCACGCTCGTCGGTGGCCAGGCGGCGGGCCCGGCCGATGTGCCCCTGCGTGGCGCGGGCCGCCTGGGCGGCGAGCGCGGGATCGATGCCGTCACGGCGGGCCAGGACGTCGGCGACCGCCGCCACGGACGGCGTGCGCAGCGTGAGGGAGCGGCAGCGGGAGCGGATCGTCGGCAGCACGTCCTCCAGGGACGGCGCACAGAGCAGCCAGACCGTCCGCGGGGCGGGCTCCTCCACGGCCTTCAGCAGGACGTTGCCCGCGCCCTCGGTGAGCCGGTCGGCGTCCTCCAGCACGATCACCTGCCAGCGGCCGCTGGCGGGCGACAGCTGGGCGCGGCGCACGAGGTCGCGCGTCTCCTTGACGCCGATGGACAACAGGTCCGTACGGACGACCTCGACATCGGCGTGCGTCCCCACGAGGGTGGTGTGGCAGCCCTCGCAGAAGCCGCAGCCCGGCGCGCCGCCCAGCGCGCGGTCCGGGCTGACGCACTGCAGCGCGGCCGCGAACGCGCGGGCGGCGGTGGCCCGCCCGGAACCGGGCGGGCCCGTGAACAGCCACGCATGCGTCATCTTCGAGGCGGCCGGCGAGGCCGCCCTGTCCGCCGTGACCAGCGCGTCCGCATCGCGCGCGGCAGCAGCGAGCTGCTCCGTCACCCGGTCCTGGCCGACCAGGTCGTCCCACACCGCCATGGCTTCCTCCGCGCTGTCGTCCTTGCGGTTTCCCATTGTGGGTCACGGCACTGACAACGCGGGGTCGCCACCCGTCACGGAGCGTCAGCGACGGCCGCGGCGGCGCCCGTCGTCGTCCTTCTCGTCCCGCGGGCCGAGCAGGTCGTCCGCGAGGGAACGGCCGTCCGCCCACTCCGGCCGGCGGCGCGACGAGCGGCCGGACTGCTGCCCATCGGCGTCGACTGGCGGCAGCTCGCGGGTGCGCTCACTGTCCGGGTCCGCGGCCGGGGCGGCTGGCTCGCGCCGGTCCTCGTCCTCCGGCCGGAACAGCCAGGACGGCACGCGCTCGGCCGGGTCCTCCGGCCGCTCGGGCGCCCGCGTCCGCGGCTGCGTCGGCTGCTGCGGCTGCTGCTGCTGGGACTGCATGCCCCAGGTGACACGCTGCTGCTGCACCGGCTGGGCCACCACGGGCCGCACCGGCGGCAGGACGGCGGTCTCGTCCTCGGCGCCGGAGAGCGCGGTGTTCGGGTCGTGCTTGTGCGCGACGGGCGCCTGCGCGGTCTCCGCGGCACCCGGCCCGGCGGCGGGGGCGGGCGTCTCGACGGTGGGGGCGTCGACGGCGCCGTGCGGAGTCTCCACCGTCGGCGCGTCCGCGGCCGTCGGAAGCTTCCGCGTCTCCTCCGCCGCCGGTGCACCGACGGTCTTCGGGAGCACCCGCGTCGCATCCGCATCGGCAACAGCGTCGGCAGCGGTGGTCCGGGGCTCCACGGTGGGCGCATCGGCAGCACCGCCCGGCGCCGGCGTCTCCACCGTCACCTCGTCCTCGGACGGCACGCGCAACTGCCGCGTCTCATCCGCATCACGCACCTCAGGCTTCTCGTGCGAGTGCGCACCCGGCGCCCGGGTCTCCACGGTCGGCGCGTCGCCCACGGGCGCATCCGCATCGGCGACCGCCCCGGCCTCCTCCGCCAGCCGCGCGCGCTCCGCGCGCAGCAGCGCCTCCTCGGCCCTGCGCTGCTTCTCCAGGCGGCGCTCCTCGGCCTCGGCGCGCAGCCTGGCCTCCTCCGCCGCCTGCTTGCGCAGGCGCTCCTGCTCCGCGGCGTGGGCGCGCTCCTCCGCCTCGCGGCGCCTGCGCTCCTCCTCCGCCTTGCGGGCGGCCTCCGCGGCCAGGCGCTCGGCCTCGAGCCGCGCCGCCTCCTCGCGCTCGCGGCGCTGCCGCTCCTCGGCCTCGGCGCGCTCCTTGGCGAGCTGCGCCTGGCGCTCGCGCTCCAGCCGCTCCTCCTCGGCCTTGCGGGCAGCTTCCTCCGCCTTGCGCCGGGCCTCCTCCTCGGCCTTGCGCCGCGCCTCCTCCTCGGCCGCCTTCCGCGCCTCCTCCTGGGCCTTGACCTCGGCCTCGGAGAGCGGGAGCAGCTGGTCGAGCCGGTGCCGCACGACCGTGGAGACGGCCTCCGGCTCCTGGCCCGCGTCCACGACGAGGTAGCGCGCGGGGTCGGCGGCGGCCAGGGTCAGGAACCCGGTCCGGACGCGCTGGTGGAACTCGGCCGGCTCGGACTCCAGCCGGTCGGGCGCCTCGGTGAAACGTTCGCGCGCAGTCTCGGGCGAGACGTCGAGCAGCACCGTCAGGTGCGGAACGAGGCCGTCCGTGGCCCAGCGCGAGATCCGGGCGATCTCGGTGGGCGCGAGGTCGCGCCCGGCGCCCTGGTACGCCACCGACGAGTCGATGTAACGGTCGGAGATGACGACCGCGCCGCGCTCCAGCGCCGGACGGACGACGGAGGCGACGTGCTCAGCGCGGTCGGCCGCGTACAGCAGGGCCTCGGCCCGGTCGGACAGGCCGGCCGACGCGACGTCGAGCAGGATCGCCCGCAGCCGCTTGCCGACGGCCGTCGCGCCCGGCTCGCGCGTGACGACGACCTCGTGGCCCTTGGCGCGGATCCAGTCCGCGACGGCCTGGACCTGCGTGGACTTGCCGGCGCCGTCACCGCCCTCGAAGGCGATGAAGAAGCCGGTCCTCGACGGGGCCTGCTCGGGGTCGCCGCCGCGCAGCACCTCCATCAGGTCGCGCCGGAACGGTACGCCGTGCCGGTCGTCGGTCTTGCCGAGGACGACGGCGGCGACCGGCAGCAGCAGGGCGCCCACGAGCATCAGCGTGAACGCCGCACCGCCGTGCGCGAACACGAAGCTGCCGCGCTCGATGCGGTGCGGCCCGATGACGGCGGCCAGCAGCGGCGCCGCTACGGCGCCCACGGCGACGGCGACGCGGACGACCGCGTGCAGGTGTTCGGTCGTCCGGGCCCGGCGGTCCTCCTCGGTCTCCTGGTCGAGCTGGGCGTGCCCGGTGTTCGCGACGATGCCCGCGCAGAACCCCGCGAACAGCAGGAGCAGCAGCACGGTCGTCGGGTCCGGCACCAGGCCGGCCGCCAGCAGCGCCACGCCCATCAGGGCCAGCGCGAGCACCAGCAGCCTGCGCCGGGAGAAGCCGGGCAGGATGCGCCGGGCGGAGCGGATCCCGAGGACGGGCCCGCCACTGAGCGCGAGGACGAGCAGCCCGAAGCCCACCGGGCCGCCGCCGAGGTCGGCCGCCTGGAGCGCGGCGACGCCGACGGCCGCGGCCACCGCACCCGCAATGGCCGCGCAGGCCAGCACGAGCACGGGCACCGCACCGGTGCGGCCCGTGTCGGCGCTCTGGCCGGAGCCCTTCCGGGGCCGGCGCAGCCCCTCCAGCGGGGAGTGCGCGCGGACGCCCTGCGCGGTGGGCAGTTCGAGGGAGTACAGGACGCCCGCGGAAGCCCCGAAGAGCCCGGCCGCGAGGTAGCAGGCGAGGGCCGGCTGGTGCAGGTGGAACCAGTCGATGCCGGAGCCGAGCAGGTTCTCGAGGAGCGTGACGACGACGAGCGCGGCCGCGGCGGCGGGCAGCGCGAGGAAGGTCGTACGGAGCGACAGCCGGCGCAGCGCGTCGAGGTGGTCCGGCAGCGGGCGGACGGCCGCGCCGCCGGGCGGCGGCATGGGGAGCAGCACGGGGGCCGCGCCGTCCTTGGCCACGGTCCACACCCGCTCGGCGACGCCGATCACGAAGGCGGTGGCCAGCAGCCAGGCGAGCGCCCGGTCGCCGGTCCAGTCGATCCAGGTGGGCGCGACGGCGAGCAGTGCGAACCGCACCCCGTCCGCGCCGATCATGGTCCAGCGGCGGTCGAGCGGGCCGTCCGGCGCCAGGAGCGAGGACAGCGGCCCGAGCAGGACCGCGCCGGAGAGCAGCGTCGCGAGCAGCCGCGCGCCGACGACGGCGGCGAGGGCGAGCGCTGCACCGCGGTAGCCGCCGCCCAGCGCACCCGTCTCGACGGCCGCCTGGAGCGACAGCAGCATGAGCACCAGAACGGCAAGGGCGTCTCCGGTGCTGCCTGCGGACTGGGCGGACCACAGCTTCCTGAGCGCGGGGATGCGCAGCAGGGATCGCAGGGCACGCTCGCGGGAGTCCTCGGCCAGCGCCCGGGATACGGGGTCGACCTGTGTTGGCTGCTCGGCTCGCGTCATCCTGCCAGCCTATCCGGAGTGCCCGAATCGCCGCCGTCCGCGAACGAACGCCTGAGCGAACATCACACAGGGCGTCCCACGGGACGGCTTGTGCACGAGGGCGGTGACCGGCCCACGGTCACCGCCCTCACCCGGACTACTCCGCGGAAGCCGACGCCGGCTCCGCCGCCGCCTTCTTCGCGGCGGCCGTGGTCTTCTTCGCCGCCGTCTTCTTGGCGGCAGCCGCCTTGGTCGTCGTCTTCTTCGCGGCCGTCTTCTTGGCCGCGGTCTTCTTCGCCGGGGCCTTCTTGGCCGTGGTGGTCTTCTTCGCGGCCGCCTTCTTGGCGGTCTTCTTGGCCGGGCCCTTGGCGCGCTTCTCGGCCAGCAGCTCGTAACCGCGCTCCGGCGTGATCGTCTCCACGTCGTCGTCGCGCCGCAGGGTCGCGTTCGTCTCGCCGTCGGTCACGTACGGACCGAAGCGGCCGTCCTTGACCACCACGGGACGCTCGCTGACCGGGTCGGTGCCCAGCTCCTTCAGCGGCGGCTTGGCCGCGGCGCGCCCGCGCTGCTTGGGCTGCGCGTAGATCGCCAGGGCCTCCTCCAGCGTGATGCCGAAGAGCTGGTCCTCGGTCTCCAGCGACCGCGAGTCCGTGCCCTTCTTCAGGTACGGGCCGTAGCGGCCGTTCTGCGCGGTGATCTCCACGCCCTCGGCGTCGGCGCCGACCACCCGCGGGAGGGACATCAGCCGCAGCGCGTCCTCGAGCGTCACCGTGTCGAGCGACATCGACTTGAACAGCGACGCGGTACGCGGCTTGACCGCGTTCTTGCCGGTCTTCGGCGTGCCCTCGGGGAGGATCTCGGTGACGTACGGGCCGTAGCGGCCGTCCTTGGCGACGATCTGGTGGCCCGACTCCGGGTCCCGGCCCAGCTCGAAGTCGCCGCTCGGCTTGGCGAGCAGCTCCTCCGCGTACTCGACGGTCAGCTCGTCGGGCGCCAGGTCGCCGGGCACGTCCGCCCGCTGGTGGCCCTCGGAGTCCTTCTCGCCGCGCTCCACGTACGGGCCGTAGCGGCCGACGCGCAGCACGATGCCGCTGCCGACGGGGAACGAGGACACCTCGCGGGCGTCGATCGCGCCCAGGTCGGTGACCAGCTCCTTCAGCCCGCCGAGGTGGTCGCCGTCGCCGTTGCCGGCGTCGGCGGCGCCGCCCTCGGGGCCCTCGCCGAAGTAGAAGCGGCGCAGCCACGGCACGGCCTGGGCCTCGCCGCGGGCGATGCGGTCGAGGTCCTCCTCCATGGAGGCGGTGAAGTCGTAGTCGACGAGTCGGCCGAAGTGCTTCTCCAGCAGGTTGACGACGGCGAAGGAGAGGAAGGACGGGACGAGCGCGGTGCCCTTCTTGAAGACGTAGCCGCGGTCGAGGATGGTGCCGATGATCGACGCGTACGTCGACGGGCGGCCGATCTCCCGCTCCTCCAGCTCCTTGACCAGCGAGGCCTCGGTGTAGCGGGCCGGGGGCTTGGTGGCGTGGCCGTCGGCGGCGATCTCCTCGGCCGTCAGCGCGTCGCCCTCGGTGACCTGCGGCAGCCGGCGCTCGCGGTCGTCCAGCTCGGCGTTCGGGTCGTCGGCGCCCTCCACGTAGGCCTTCATGAAGCCGTGGAAGGTGATGGTCTTGCCGGACGCGCTGAACTCGGCGTCCCGGCCGTCGGCCGACCGGCCGGCGATCTTGACGGTGACGGAGTTGCCGGTCGCGTCCTTCATCTGGGAGGCGACGGTCCGCTTCCAGATCAGCTCGTAGAGCCGGAACTGGTCACCGGTCAGCCCGGTCTCCGCGGGGGTGCGGAAACGATCACCCGAAGGACGGATGGCCTCGTGCGCCTCCTGGGCGTTCTTGACCTTGCCCGCGTAGGTCCGCGGCTTCTCCGGCAGGTAGTCGGCCCCGTAGAGCTGGGTGACCTGCGTCCGGGCGGCGGTGACGGCCGTGTCGGAGAGCGTCGTGGAGTCCGTACGCATATAGGTGATGAAGCCGTTCTCGTACAGCTTCTGGGCCACCTGCATCGTCGCTTTGGCACCGAAGCCCAGCTTGCGCGAGGCCTCCTGCTGCAGCGTGGTGGTGCGGAACGGGGCGTACGGGGAGCGGCGGTACGGCTTGGACTCGACCGAGCGCACCGCGAAGGAGGTGTCCGCGAGGGCGGCGGCCAGCGCGCGGGCGTTGGCCTCGTCCAGGTGCAGGACCTGCGCGGAATCCTTGAGCTGCCCGTTCGAGCCGAAGTCACGGCCCTGCGCGACGCGCCGGCCGTCGACCGCGCTCAGCCGCGCGGCGAAGGTGCCGGGGTCGCTGGCGTCGCCGCCGCGGCCGGATGGGGGTCCCCCCGCTCGAGCGAAGCCGAGAGTGGGGGAAAAGGTGCCGGTGAGGTCCCAGTACTCGGCGGAGCGGAAGGCGATGCGCTCGCGCTCACGCTCGACGACGAGGCGGGTGGCGACGGACTGCACACGGCCGGCCGACAGCCGCGGCATGACCTTCTTCCACAGGACCGGCGAGACCTCGTAGCCGTAGAGACGGTCGAGGATGCGGCGGGTCTCCTGGGCGTCGACCAGCTTCTTGTTGAGCTCGCGCGGGTTGGCGACGGCGGCCTGGATCGCGTCCTTGGTGATCTCGTGGAAGACCATCCGGCGGACCGGGACCTTGGGCTTGAGCACCTCCTGGAGGTGCCAGGCGATGGCCTCGCCCTCGCGGTCCTCATCGGTGGCGAGGAAGAGCTCGTCGGACTCGGACAGCAGGTCCTTGAGCTTCTTGACCTGGTCCTTCTTGTCCGTGTTGACGACGTAGATGGGCTGGAAGTCGGCATCGACGTTCACACCCAGGCGGGCCCAGGGCTCACCCTTGTACTTCGCCGGAACCTCGGCGGCCCCGTTCGGCAGGTCACGGATGTGCCCGACGCTCGCCTCGACGACGTATCCGGGGCCGAGGTAGCCCTTGATCGTCTTCGCCTTGGCAGGCGACTCGACGATGACGAGTCGGCGGCCGCCCTGTGCGGTCTCGCTGGTCGGGGACAACTTCGCTCTTCTTCCGGTCGACACTCGGTATGGGCGTTGCGGTGACGCTGCGGAGTGTGACGGTACATCCCGCCCCCGTGTCAAACGGAAAAAGCCCGCAACGCCACTCGAACGGTAACCCGACAAGCGTCCTGTCTGCCGCCCGGACCGTCACTCGACGGGTGTGACGGTGCCATCGCCGCCACGTCGTGGCTGGTGGGAAGGGGTGCGGCGGCAGTGCCCGGTGGGGTGCGTGTGGCGTTTCGCGGCAGGGGCCGGCGTCCTTGCCCGGGGGCTCGCACCGGCCCGGGCGGATGCCCGCGGGCGGCCGCGCGCCCCCGCCCGCTCCGGCAGCCTCCCCGCCCCGCCGCGCGCCGGACACGCAAACATGACGTGAACGCGACCCCTCCATCCGCCCGTCCCGTCCGTCGCGGCACTCCCGCCTCAGCCCTCCAGCGGCGTCAGGAATCCCTGCTCGACGAGCAGCCGGATGGCCTCGGGCGTCCGGTCCCGCAGCAGCACCGGGTCCTCGCCGAGCAGCTGGGCGATGGCGTCGAGGATGCGGCCGGCGCCGAGTGATCCGTCGCACACGCCGGCGAAGCCCGCGCCGACCGTGTCCACCTTGGTGGCCCGCCGCATACCGCGGTTCTGCCGGAGCACCACGTGCTCCGGATCCTCCGCGCCCGGCAGCCCGACCTGCTCCTGCACGACCTCCGGGGCCAGCCGGAAGCGGGTGGCGAGCAGGGCCGCGTCGTCGTGCGAGCGCAGGAAGTCCTGCCGCTCGAAGTGCGCCCGCACGGCGTCGCCCAGGGGCTGCTCGACGGGGTGCGGCCACTCCTCGGCGATCACGGACGGCTGCTCGGCACCCGTTTTGCGCAACGTGATCCAGCCAAATCCGATGCCCTTGGTCTTCCGGGCCTCGAACTCCTCCAGCCAGGCGTCGTAGCGGGCCGCGTACTCCTGCGGCGCGGCGCGGTGGTCGCCGGCGTCCCGCAGCCACAGCTCGGCGTACTGCGCGACGTCCTGCACCTCGCGCTGGACGATCCATGCGTCGCAGCCGCGCGGCACCCAGGACGCCAGCCGCTCGCGCCAGTCCTCGCCCTCCACGTGCTGCCAGTTGGCGAGCAACTGGCAGTAACCGCCGTCGTTGAGCCGGTCGGCGGCCTGCTGAACGAGGGTGCGGCACAGGTCGTCCCCGCCCATGCCGCCGTCGCGGTAGGTGAGGCGGGCGCCGGGGGAGATGACGAACGGCGGGTTGGAGACGATCAGGTCGAACGTCTCGCCGGCGACCGGCTCGAAGAGGGACCCCTGGCGCAGATCCGCCTCGGGGGCGCCGGACAGCGCCAGCGTGAGCCGCGCGATGTGCAGGGCGCGGGGGTTGAGGTCGGTGGCGGTGACCCGGGTGGCGTGCTGGGAGGCGTGCAGCGCCTGGATGCCGGAGCCCGTGCCGAGGTCGAGGGCGCTCGCGACGGGCGTGCGCACCGTGATGCCGGCGAGCGTGGTGGACGCACCGCCGACTCCGAGGACGAGCTCGGAGCGCTCCACGCCCTCCGGTCCCCCGGTGCCTCCGGCGATGCCGCCCGCGCCGCCGACGGCGCAGCCGAGGTCGGAGACGATCCACCAGTCCTGCCCCTCGGGACCGCCGTACGAGCGCACGTCGACCGTCGCCCGTACGAGGTCGCCGTCCTCGCGGACCAGCCAGCCGTCGGCGAGGCAGTCGTCCACGGGAAGGGCCGCGGCGGCCTGCCCGTAGGCGACCGTGCGCTGCAGGAGGAAGAGCCGGACCAGCGTCTCCAGCGGGCCGTCCCCGCGGGTGGCGCGCAGGGCGGGGACGGTTTCGCTGCGGGCGAGCGCGGCGTAGGCGGGGGCTCCGAGCAGGTCGAGGAGGCCGTCGGCGGTGAAGGAGGCGGCCAGCAGGGCGTCGCGCAGCCGGGCGGTGCGCGTGCGGTCGGCGGTGGGCAGGTGCGTACTCACGGACCCATTGTCGCGGGCACCACCGACAAAAGGCGAAACCCGGAGCGGGGTGGCGGCGGGATGCCCCAACCCCGGCCCGGGCGGCGCTACTTCATGCTCACTTCACGTTCACTTCTTGCTCGCCGACGGCGAGACCGAGGTCTTCTGGCAGCCGGGCTGCTTGGCCATCGCCTTGCCGACGTCACCGGACAGCAGGGTCTTGAGCGCGTCGTCGCTCTTGCCGCCGAGCTTGCCGATGTCCCCGGCGATGCCGTTCAGGCTCTCCGAGAACTTGCCCTGGTCGCCGGTGTCCAGACCGTCCACCCGCTTCTTCAGCCCGGCGTACGCACCCGAGAGGTCGTTGAGAGCCTTGACCGCGTTCTTCTGATTGGTCTCGCCGTCCTTGACGGGCGGAGCACCTGCGCTCTGCACGGCGTTGGCGAGCGCCTTGTACGCGTCCACGTTCGTCTGGAAGGCCGTCGAGTCGGTCTGCTGTGTCTTCTTCGGGTCGGTCTCGTTGGCGACCGAGCCGATGGCGGTGTTGGCGTCCTGGATCTTCTTCACCTGGGGGCCGATGCCGCTGCAGGCGGTCTTCGCCCAGTCGTCGAGTTTCTTGTTGCCGCCGTTGTCGCTGCTGCAGCCGGTCAGCGCCAGCACGAGTGCCGCCCCGCCGGACAGTGCAGCCGCAAGCTTCTTGTTCACCGGATTGGTCCCTTCGATGGCTCTCGGCCCCGGAACTTACACGTCCCGCCTGGAGGGGCTCCGAGCCGAGGGTGCGGTTGGCACCGTTTTGCTGCTGTTTGCACCACGATGTTCGTGGTGTTCGCCGCACCGCAACCCGAGAGCATGCAGACGGGCGGCCGGAGCGCTGCCGAGGCGCTCCGCCCGCCCGTATCCGCCGGCTCCTGTCGTTCCTGATCCGCCCTTAGGACACCACCGCCGGATCCACGGGCGTCTTCGCCGGCTCGGCGTTCCCGTCGTCGCCCACGGCCACACCGCGCCGCTTGGAGATGTACACCGCGACGACGATGACGACGATGGCCAGCACCGCGACACCGGCCCGCAGGCCCTTGCTGGCGTCGGCCCCGTAGGTGAACTTCACCACCGCCGGGGCGATCAGCAGCGCCACGAGGTTCATCACCTTCAGCAGCGGGTTGATCGCAGGACCCGCCGTGTCCTTGAACGGGTCGCCGACGGTGTCGCCGATGACCGTCGCGGCATGGGCCTCGCTGCCCTTGCCGCCGTGGTGGCCGTCCTCGACCAGCTTCTTGGCGTTGTCCCACGCGCCGCCGGAGTTGGCCAGGAAGACCGCCATCAGGGTGCCCGTGCCGATCGCCCCCGCCAGGTACGCGCCGAGTGCGCCGACCCCGAGCGAGAAGCCGACGGCGATGGGGGCCATGACGGCGAGCAGTCCGGGCGTGGCCAGCTCCCGCAGGGCGTCCTTGGTGCAGATGTCCACCACCCGCCCGTACTCCGGCTTCTCGCTGAAGTTCATGATCCCGGGGTGCTCGCGGAACTGCCGCCGCACCTCGTAGACCACCGAACCGGCCGACCGGGACACGGCGTTGATGGCGAGCCCGGAGAAGAGGAAGACGACCGCCGCGCCGAGCACGAGCCCGACGAGGTTGTTGGGCTGCGAGATGTCCAGGTTCAGCCCCAGCGCGCTGGTGTCGGCCTGCACGTCGTCGACGGCCGTCGCGATGGCGTCGCGGTACGAACCGAACAACGCCGAAGCGGCCAGCACCGCCGTGGCGATGGCGATGCCCTTGGTGATCGCCTTGGTGGTGTTGCCGACGGCGTCGAGGTCGGTGAGCACCTGCGCGCCCGCGCCCTCGACCTCGCCCGACATCTCGGCGATGCCCTGCGCGTTGTCGGAGACCGGCCCGAAGGTGTCCATGGCGACGATGACGCCCACGGTCGTCAGCAGCCCCGTGCCGGCGAGCGCGACGGCGAACAGCGCCAGCATGATCGAGGTGCCGCCCAGCAGGAACGCCCCGTACACGCTCAGCGCGATCAGCACGGCCGAGTAGACCGCCGACTCCAGGCCGACCGAGATGCCGGCGAGGACGACCGTGGCGGGACCGGTCAGCGACGTCCTGCCGATGTCCCTGACCGGGCGCCTGCTGGTCTCGGTGAAGTAGCCGGTGAGCTGCTGGATCAGCGCCGCGAGCACGATGCCGATCGCGACCGCGACGAGCGCGAGCACGCGCGGGTCGCCGGAGTGGTTGCGGATGGTCTCGTCGCCCAGACCCGTCAAGTCCGCGTAGCTGGACGGGAGGTAGGAGTAGACGGCCACGGCGACGAGAGCCAGCGAGATGACGGCCGAGATGAAGAAGCCGCGGTTGATCGCGGTCATCCCGCTGCGGTCGGCACGGCGCGGGGCCACCGCGAAGATGCCGGCCATGGCGGTGAGGACACCGATGGCGGGGACGAGGAGCGGGAAGGCGAGACCGCTGTTGCCGAAGGCGGCCTTGCCGAGGATGAGCGCGGCGACGAGGGTCACGGCGTACGACTCGAAGAGGTCGGCCGCCATGCCCGCGCAGTCGCCCACGTTGTCGCCCACGTTGTCCGCGATGGTGGCGGCGTTGCGGGGGTCGTCCTCGGGGATGCCCTGCTCGACCTTGCCGACGAGGTCGGCCCCGACATCCGCGGCCTTGGTGAAGATGCCGCCGCCGACCCGCATGAACATGGCCAGCAGCGCCGCGCCGAAGCCGAAGCCCTCCAGCACCTTGGGGGCGTCGGCCGCGTACACCAGCACCACGCAGGAGGCGCCCAGCAGGCCCAGGCCGACGGTGAACATCCCGACGACCCCGCCCGTACGGAACGCGATCTTCATGGCGCGGTGGGACACCACCGTCAGGTCCCGTGCTGGCTCGCCCTCGGCGGGCGTCGCCGCACGCGCGGCAGCGGCCACCCTGACATTGCTGCGCACCGCGAGCCACATGCCGATGTAGCCGGTGGACGCGGAGAACAGCGCGCCCACCAGGAAGAAGGCCGAACGGCCCCAGCGCTGCGTCCAGTTGTCGGCCGGAAGCAGCATGAGCAGGAAGAACACGGCCACGGCGAAGAAGCCGAGGGTGCGCAACTGCCGGGCGAGGTAGGCGTTGGCGCCCTCCTGTACCGCCGCGGCGATTCTCTTCATGCCGTCGGTGCCCTCGTCTGCGGCGAGCACCTGCCGCACCAGCACCACCGCCACCACCAGTGCCGCGAGCGCCACTGCGGCGATCACCATCACCAGGGTGCGGTTGCCGCGGGTCAGTTCGACCGCGAGGTTCTGAGCCAGATTCCGATGAAAGTCCACCTGTTCAGGGGTGAAGTGCCCCGCCATTCGTCCTCCTTGACGTTTGGCACATGGGCGCGCAGCCGGCCCGCGACCGCGGAACAGCCGCCACGCTCAGGCGTCCTGAGCTCAAGATGCACGGATTGTAGGGAGCATGGCGAGATCAAAACAGAGCGCGGCAAACGGAATGAGCCTGTACAGGACCGGCCCTCCGGGCTGCGCCGCGGGACGGGCCGAAGGGCCGCGGGGGATCGGGGGGAGGGCGAAAATCCGCTCCCCTCCACACCTGTTCTCCCTCGTCAACACCCGGAAAGCCCGGATACGACGGAGGCGGGAGGCGGGACGCCTGCAGAAGGACGAGGCCGGACTACGACGCCGGACTAGGACAGCGCGGGCGCCGGAGTCGTCGGCCAGCTCATCCGGATATGACCGCCCGTCTCGTCGGCCGACACCTCGACGTCGTCCACCAGACCGCTGATCACGGCGAGGCCCATGTCGTCCTCGCCCTCGGCGCCGCTCTCCTCCACGGCGGGAACCGCCGTCCCGGAGCCGGCGCCCGCGGAACCGGCCCGCGCGGCAGCCGTGGCCTCGACCACCACCACGTGCGGCGCATCGTCCGCGACCTCGATCGAGAACTTCTTCTCGTCCTCGATCAGCACCACCCGGACCGGGCTCGCGATCCCATGGCTGACGTGCAGCCCGACCGCGCGCGAGCACGCCTCACCGACGGCGAGCCGCACCTCGTCCAGCACGGCCTCGTCGACCCCGGCCCGGCGCGCCACCGCGGCCGCCACGAGCCTGGCGGTCCGGACATGCTCGGGAAGGGCACTGAAGAGCAGTTCGACGGTGGCCATGCCATCCCCCTCGGTGGTACGTGCCCTCTTTCCTTCTCCGGGAACAGGGCTGACTCGCGGGGGGACCCGGACCTGCCGGTCCGGAACCCCCGGCGCAACTGGGTCGTCGGGCGGCCGCGGACGGCCGCCCCGGCCGCCGGCGGTCACCGGGCCGCCGGCAGACCGCAGGGTCGTCAGTCGGTCGCCTGCACCGCGTCCTGGACCGAGGTGTGGATCGGGAACACCTTGGTCAGGCCGGTGATACGGAAAATCTTGAGAATGCGCTCCTGGTTGCAGACCAGCCGCAGCGAGCCCTCATGGGCACGCACCCGCTTCAGGCCGCCGACCAGGACGCCGAGCCCGGTGGAGTCGAGGAAGTCGACACCCTCCATGTCCACGACGAGGTGATAGCTACCGTCGTTGACCAGCTCGACCAGCTGCTCACGCAGCTTGGGCGCGGTGTACACATCAATCTCGCCACCGACCCGGACAACCGTACGGTCGCCTACGGTCTCGGTCGACAGGGACAGGTCCACGGATCCTCCAGCACCTTGCATCGAGCGGTCGCCCCCCATGGATCGGCAGCCGCGATGGCATTCAATCACTTACCGGCAGGCGTGCACGACGCCTTGGCACCATTGTCCGTCACGCCGGTGACACACTCGGTGTCGATGGCCAACGATCAACTCCCGCCGGAGGCGGGCGTACATCCCGCTCCCCGGACGGTCCTCGACCGACTCACCGCCGGGGCAGGCCGGGCTGCACGCATCACTCATACGGAGCACTTGCCCCCTCGTCCCGGACGTCATGCCCCCTGGCCCGAGAAGATCCGGCCGGAGGTGATCGACGCCATCCGGGCCGCCGGCATCGAGCGTCCCTGGGCCCATCAGGCGCGCACGGCGGAGCACGCCCTGCGCGGCGAGTCGGTCGTCGTGGCCACCGGAACCGCCTCCGGCAAGTCCCTCGCCTACCTCGCTCCCGTCCTCAGCACCCTGCTGGACGGCTCGGAGGCCCCCAACGGCCGGGGCACCACCGCGCTCTACCTCGCCCCCACCAAGGCGCTCGCAGCCGACCAGCGTCGCGCCGTACGCGATCTCGCCGCGCCCCTGGGCAAGGGCGTCCGGGCCGCCGTCTACGACGGGGACACGCCGGTCGAGGAACGCGAATGGGTGCGCCAGTACGCCAATTACGCGCTCACCAACCCGGACATGCTCCACCGCTCGATCCTGCCCTCCCACCCCAGATGGGCCTCCTTCCTGCGCGCCCTGCGCTACGTCGTCGTCGACGAGTGCCACACCTACCGCGGCGTCTTCGGCTCGCACGTGGCCCAGGTGCTCCGCCGGCTGCGGCGCGTCTGCGCCCGCTACGGCTCCGACCCCGTCTTCCTGCTCGCCTCCGCCACCGCCTCCGACCCCGCCACGGCGGCGGCCCGGCTCACCGGCGTGCCGGTCACCGGAATCACCGAGGACGCCTCCCCGCGCGGCGAGCTCGTCTTCGCCCTGTGGGAGCCCCCGCTCACCGAGCTCCACGGCGAACGGGACGCCCCCGTCCGCCGCACCGCCACCGCCGAGACCGCCGACCTGCTGACCGACCTCGCCGTCCAGGGCGTCCGCACGGTCGCCTTCGTCCGCTCCCGGCGCGGCGCCGAGCTCGTCTCCCTGATCGCCCAGGAACGCCTGGCCGCCGTGGACCGCTCCCTCCCCTCCCGCGTCGCCGCCTACCGCGGCGGCTACCTCCCCGAGGAGCGCCGGGCCATCGAGCGCTCCCTGCACACCGGCGAGCTGCTGGGGCTCTCCGCCACCTCCGCCCTGGAACTGGGCGTCGACGTCGCCGGCCTCGACGCCGTGCTCCTCTGCGGCTACCCCGGCACCCGCGCCTCCCTCTGGCAGCAGGCCGGCCGCGCGGGCCGGACGGGCCGGGGCGCCCTCGCCGTCCTGGTCGCCCGGGACGACCCCCTGGACACCTACCTCGTCCACCACCCCGAGGCGCTCTTCCGGCAGCCCGTGGAGTCCACCGTGCTGGACCCGGACAACCCCTACGTCCTGGCCCCGCACCTGTGCGCCGCGGCCGCCGAACTGCCGCTCACCGAGGCCGACCTGTCACTCTTCGGCCCCGAGACCCACAACCTCCTCTCTCAGCTGGAATCCCGCAAACTGCTCCGCCGCCGCGCCGCCGCCTGGCACTGGACACGCCGCGAACGCGCCGCCGACCTCACCGACATCCGGGGCGAGGGCGGCCGCCCCGTCCAGATCGTGGAGGAGGGCACGGGACGGCTGCTGGGCACGGTGGACGCGTCGGCCGCCCACACCACCGTCCACGAGGGCGCCGTCCACCTCCACCAGGGCCGCACCTACCTCGTGCGCCACCTCGACCTGGAGGAGTCCGTCGCCCTGGTCGAGCAGGCCGATCCGCCCTACTCGACGACCGCCCGCGACACCACGGCCGTCTCCGTCCTGGAGACCACCACCGAGATCCCCTGGGGGGACGCACGGCTGTGCTTCGGCTCCGTCGAGGTCACCAACCAGGTCGTCTCCTTCCTCCGCCGCAAACTCATCACCGGCGAGGTCCTCGGCGAGTCCAAACTGGACCTGCCGCCCCGCACCCTGCGCACCCGCGCCGTGTGGTGGACCGTCACCGAGGACCAGCTCGACGAGGCCCGCATCCACCCCGAGGCCCTCGGCGGGGCCCTGCACGCCGCGGAACACGCCTCCATCGGCATGCTCCCCCTCTTCGCCACCTGCGACCGCTGGGACATCGGCGGCGTCTCCGTCCCCCTCCACCCCGACACGCTCCTGCCGACCGTCTTCGTCTACGACGGCCACCCGGGCGGCGCCGGCTTCGCCGAACGCGCCTTCCGCACCGCCGCACGCTGGCTCACCGCCACCCGCGAGGCGATCGCCTCCTGCGAGTGCGACACGGGCTGTCCGTCCTGCATCCAGTCCCCCAAGTGCGGCAACGGCAACGACCCGTTGGACAAGCGGGCCGCCATCCGGCTGCTCACCCGCCTCCTGGCGGACGCACCGGCGGAGGACGGCGGCGAGGGCACTCCGCCCCCACCGCCGCCGGCACCGGATCAGCCGGGGTAGGCGGATCAACCGGCATAGGCCGGGCCCTCCGCCTCCGGCGGCCCCGCACGGGAGCGGACCCGCACCCGGTACGGCCCCGCCCGGGCCTCGGCCGCCACCTCGGCGAACTCTCCGACGACGGCGCACCGCACCACCGCCGCCTGCTGGGCGGCCGCGACCTTGCGGGCGAGACCGCAGGCCACGTCCTTGCCGAGCAGGGCGTGATCCGCCGCCGCGAGCGCGGCCAAGTCCGCCGCCCCGCCTGCACGGTGGCGGGCGACCACCGCCTGGCCCATCGCCAGCACCGCGGCGAGGACCACGCAGAACGCCGTCGCGGCGACCGCCAACCAGATCGAGGCCATGCCCCGGTCACCGAACCGTCTCCTCCGCAAGAGCCACCGCCTCCCCGCTCACCCGGACCGCCAGCGGACCGGGACCGGCCGCCCGGGCCTCGACCCGGACCCGCACCAGATCGCCCCGGCGCTCCACCCCGATACGGGCCCCCGCCGGTGCGGCCGACCTGGCCGCCGCGACGGCCACGGACGGCGGGTCGGACCGGGCCGCGGACCTGGCCCCCGCCCTGGCCGCATCCACGCACTCGATGTGCGCGGCGGCGGCCATCAGCCCCCAGAGCAGCGTCATGCCGAACAGCACCAGGGTCGGCAGTACCACGGCGGCCTCCGCCGTCACGTAACCACCGTCAGAACGGCGCATGGAGCGCCTTGCCGATCAGCGACTGCAGGGCGGAGCTGACCGCTCCGCTCGTCACCACCTTGTAGAGCACCGCCGCCAGCGCACACGCTGCCAGCGTTCCCACGGCGTACTCGGCCGTGGTCATGCCTGCCTCGGCCGCCTCCTTCATCCGTGCCCAGCGCCGTGACCACCACGACATCACCATGACTGCGTCCTCCTTGTTTGTTCTTGCTCGTCTTGTGTTTCTCGTCTGTCCTGATCCGTTTGTCTTCTTGCCTGTCCTGATCCGTACTTGGTCGATCCATTTCCGGCCGCTCTCCGGGATCCCGCGTCAACTCCCCTTCATGAGCCCGCCGGCCAGCCCGTACACCACGGGCACCACGCCGACTGTCAGGAAGGCGGGGAGGAAGCACAGCCCCAGTGGCGCCGTGGCCAGGACGCCCGCCCGGCGGGCGCGTATGCCGGCCTCGCGGGTCCGGGCTGCACGCAATTGGGCGGCCAGTCGCGACATGGGCTCCACGGCGGGCACGCCCGTCGCCTGGGCGCGCTCCAGGCAGCGCGCCAGCCCTCCGGCACCGGGAAGGCTCCCCAACCGCCCCCAGGCCACCGCCGGATCCCCGCCCAGCCGTACTTCCGCGGCCGCTTGGGCGAGCCGTTCACCCACCGGGCCGCCCAAGGACGCCCCGACGGCCTCTGCGGCTTCGCGAGGCCCGGCACCGGCGGCGAGGCAAGCTGCCAAGAGATCAGCTGCGAGGGGAAGTTGCCGCGCGATATCCTCAGCCGACACCTCATGCCCGGCCGACCGCCGCGCCTTCATCCGCCACCGCCACACGCCGTACGACGCAGCGACGCCCGACACACACCCGGCAGCACCCCCGACGAGGGCGAGCACGACAACTCCCGCACCCGCTGCGAGAAGCCCGTCACCGGTAGCCGCCCGCCGGGCCCGGACCCGCAAGCGGGCAACGGCACTTGACCGGCGGCCGTCTCCCCACAGCGATGCCGCCCGGCACCGCACTGCACGCCTGCCGCGGACCTCGTTCACCAGCACGGCGGCCCCGACCGCGGCCATGGCCAGCAGAATCGCAACTGCAGCGCACAGAAACAGGACTGCAAGCGGGGCAGCCGGCCCCAGGCTGCGGACGACTTCACCGATCGCGTCCTCGTTGCTCACGCCTCTGCTGATCGCGCCTCTACCGATCACGTCTCCGCTGATCACGCCTGTGCCGATCACGAGCGACCACCTCCCCCGGCCTCCCCGCCGGCGGACCGGACGATCCGCCCCGTCCACACGAGCCCCGCCCACTCCAGCAACCCTCCGAGCACCAGGCAGCCGAGCCCGGCCGGGGTGTGCAACAGCACCCGCAGCGGGGCCGCCCCGAGCGCCGCCCCCATGAAGAGGGCGAGCACCGGGAGGACGGCGAGCATCACCGCGGTCGATCTCGTGCCCGCCAACTGGGCCCGGAGCTCCTCCCTCTGGTCCCGTTCGGCAGCGAGGGCCGCAGCCACCCGCTCCAGCCCGGAGGCGAGCCCTGCTCCCCCGTCCACCGCGACCCGCCAGCAGGCCGCCACACCGTGCAGCCCCTGCGCCCCCGGACCGCTCCCGGCCTTGCGCAGAGCCCCCGGGACGTCCCCGCCGAACCTCGCGGCCGCGGGCACTGCAGCCCAACCCGGCCCGAGATCCTCGCAGTCGGCCTCCGCCACGGCCTCGCCGGGCTGCCTTCCGGCCCGCAGGTCGCCCGCGACGCTCCCGCACAGATCGATCACCGCGGCTTCCCGCGCCTCCCGTTCACGCTGCCGGGCGCGGGCGGCGAGCCACCTCCGCACCAGGGACACCGCCAACACCCCGGCCAACAGCGGGAGCACCGAATGCCCCAGCAGGGCCACCAGGCAGCCGAGCGGCAGGCACACCCACTCGCGCCTTTCCCGCCAGGCCCTGCGCAGACGCCTTTCCCCTTCACGAAGCCACGGCCACGGGGCGGGCCCCTGCGATCCGGCCGTGCCGCAGCTCGCGAAGAGGAGCCTGGCACGGCGCACTTCCCGGCCCGGCCGCGACAGGGCTCCGGCAGCCGCTGCCGCGCAGAGCAACGCTGCGCACCAGGACACGGCCTGCGGCGACACCACGGGGGCGGTCATGGCGCACCCCCACCGCGCTCGCACAACTCCGCCAACCGGGGCCATCCCGGCCCCCGTTCGAACTCTGCACGACCCCATACGGCTGCAGGGACGGTCGTCACGAAGCCGTTCCGGTCCCGGTCGAGCACGTGCACCTCCGCGATCCGTCTGCGCCCACGGCGGTCTCGGGCCAGGTGGATCACCACCGACAGCGCGGCCGCCAACTGGCTGTGCAGCGCTGCCCGGTCGAGCCCCGCGGTCGAACCCAGCGCCTCCAGCCGCGCGGGTACGTCGGAAGCGGCGTTCGCATGCACCGTCCCGCATCCTCCTTCGTGGCCGGTGTTGAGCGCGGCCAGAAGGTCCAGCACTTCGGCGCCGCGCACCTCGCCGACGACCAGGCGGTCCGGGCGCATCCGCAGCGCCTGGCGCACCAAATCCCGCAAGGTGACCAGACCGGTGCCCTCCTGGTTCGCCGGCCGACTCTCCAGGCGGACCACATGAGGGTGGTCCGGGCGCAGCTCGGCCGAGTCCTCCGTGAGCACGATGCGTTCGTCCGGCGCAACCAGCCCGAGCAAAGTGGACAGCAACGTGGTCTTCCCACTGCCCGTGCCCCCGCTGATCACGAACGACAGCCGGGCGGCCAACACGGCTTGCAGCAGCCGCTGTCCGCCAGGCGGAACCGTCCCCGCAGCCACCAACTCGTCCAAGGAGAAGGCGCGGGGCCGGACGACGCGCAGCGACAGGCAGGTCGATCCGACGGCCACCGGTGGCAGCACGGCGTGCAGCCGGGTGCCGTCGGGCAGGCGGGCGTCCACCCAGGGCCGGGCGTCGTCCAGGCGGCGCCCGGCGATGGCGGCGAGGCGCTGCGCGAGCCTGCGCACCGCCGCCGCATCGGGGAACGCCACCCCGGTCCGTTCCAGTCCTGCTCCGCGGTCCACCCACACCCGGTCGGGGGCGGTGACCAGCACATCGGTCACGTCGGGGTCGGCGAGGAGGGGTTCCAGCGGGCCGGCACCGGTCAGCTCGGAGCGCAACCGGGCCGCGGCACCGAGCACTTCGGCATCGCCGAGCAGCCGTCCCTCGCTCCGCAGGGCTTCCGCGACCCGGGCGGGGGTGGGCTCCAGCCCGCTCTCCGCCAGCCGCAGCCGTACGGCGTCCAGCAGGGCGCCCTTCATACCGGCACACCTCCGTCGCCGATCTGCACCGCGTCCCAGAACCGCGCGGAGAAGCGGGCCAGCGGACCTCGCGTGCTGCCGCCGGGAGGTCTGCCGGAGACCAGGGCCTGCGACAGGCCGGGCTCGGGCGGCAGTTCACCGGCCAGGCGCAGGCCGACCAGTCGCGCGATCTCGTCCCCGTCGAGTCCGGATCCGAACGGGCCACGGGCCACGACCCGGAGGTCGTCCAGCACCATGCCCACCGTCGCCGCCACGCTCCGGGCCGCCGCGACGGCACGCAGCTCCGCGGGCACCACGACCAGCCCCACATCGAGCTGTTCGAGGGCGGCGAGGGCGGCGTCGTCCAATCGGCGCGGCAGATCCACGACCACGACCCCACCGCGCCGCCGGGCCGCGGCGAGCACGGCCCGCATCGCGTCGGGCGGCACCACGGTGCAGTCGCCCCGGTCCCAGCTCAGCACCCGCAGGGCGTGCATCTCGGGCAGCGCCTCCTCCAGCGCCTGGCCCGCCACCCTGCCCCGCGAGTCGGCGAAGGCGGGCCAGCGGAGACCTTCCGCCCTCTCCCCTCCGAGCAGCACATCGAGCCCACCGCCCAGCGGATCGCCGTCGATCAGCAGGGTGCGCAGCCCCGCGCGGGCCGCGGCGAGGGCCAGGGCGCAGGCCAGCGTGCTGGCCCCGGCGCCTCCTCTGCCGCCGATGACCCCCACCGTGAACGCGGCGCGTCCCACGCCCTCCACGGCGTCGGCGATCCTGTCGACGAGCCATCTCTCGCCGTCGGGCAGCAGTGCCACATGGCAGGCGCCGATCCCGACGGCCCGCTGCCAGACGCCCGGATCGTCCATGTCCTTGCCGACGAGCACCACCGCGTCCCTCCGGCCGGCGGCGCCGAGCCGGCCGGCGCAGTCGTCGCCGACCAGGACGAGCGGCGAGGATTCCCAACTCGCCCGGCGCGCGGGCGTTCCATGGGCGACCTCGGGAACGGCCCCGGCAGCGGCACACAGCCGCAGCAGGTCGTCGAGCAGTCCTTCGTCCTCCGTGACGATCAGCGGCCCGTTCTGTCTGCCGGGCATGGAAGCGTGCCAATCGGATGTATGGGATCCGGTCACGGTGCCCTCCCCTCTCACTACGCGCTCTCGCATCCGCGGGCATCGCGGAAGTCGCGGGGAATCACCGTGCAGCGAACCGGGAAATCGTGTGGATCTTGGTCAAAAACTGTGGACAACTCAGCGGATGTGAATATCCCGCTCACCTATACCGGTGACTTCCGGAGAGCGGCGGTTTGATTACGCTGCGTCACGAGCACGAAGGGGGCAGGAGCGCCGTCGGACACGGCCGCACGAGGGGAGGAAGGCCCGATGGGGATGGACGAAACACATCCGGACATGCGACGACCCCCGCCGGGGGGGAGAGCGGGGGTCGTCCCCACGGCCGACTCGGGGGGGGAGGAGCCGGACCGGGTTAGACACGGTCGCGAACGATCCGTGACTTCCATGGTGTACCCGAGAGCCTTCTCAGGCAAACCCACACGCCTCAGCTTACGCCGAATGGAGGGCCCCTATGCTCGGCGGAGTGGAAAACCACTCCCTGCCCCGGACGGCCGCCTTCTTTGATCTGGACAAGACGGTCATTGCGAAGTCGAGCACGCTCACCTTCGGCAAGTCCTTCTACCAAGGCGGCTTGATCAACAGGCGTGCCGTGCTGCGCACCGCGTATGCACAGTTCGTCTTCCTGGCCGGCGGTGCCGACCACGATCAGATGGAACGCATGCGCCAGTATCTCTCCGGACTCTGCCGCGGCTGGAATGTCCAGCAGGTCCGCGAGATCGTCGCGGAAACCCTGCACGAGCTCATCGACCCGATCATTTACGACGAGGCCGCCTCGCTCATCGAGGAGCACCACGCGGCCGGGCGCGACGTCGTGATCGTCAGCACCTCGGGCGCCGAGGTGGTCGAGCCGATCGGCGAGCTGCTGGGTGCCGACCGGGTCGTCGCCACGCGCATGGTCGTGGAGGACGGCGCCTTCACCGGGGAGGTCGAGTACTACGCCTATGGGCCCACCAAGGCCGAGGCCGTCAGGGAGCTCGCGGAGTCGGAGGGCTACGACTTGGCGCGCTGCTACGCCTACAGCGACTCGGTGACGGACATCCCCATGCTGGAGTCGGTGGGCCGTCCGCACGCCGTCAATCCCGACCGGGCCCTGCGCCGCGAGGCCGTCGCCCGCGACTGGCCCGTCCTCACCTTCAGCCGGCCCGTGCGGCTCAGACAGCGCGTGGCCTCCCTGGCCATGCCTTCGCGACCAGCGCTGGTCATGGCCGCGGCGTTCGGTGCGGCCGCCGCCACCGCAGGTCTGGTCTGGCTCGCCGGCCGCCGCCGCAACTACCCGCCCGCTTTGCCTGGATTTGGCAGCAAAAGCAAAGAACTGTGGCCCGGACTTCCGCTTCTCCGGCGACAGGAGTAGAAAGGACTTGACGGCCCGCGAGACCAGGGACATCCGGGAGGACGCCCTTCACGCACCAAGGCCCCACGGACCGCGCACGAACGTCGGGCACCCACGCGACGCCGACCCGTCGATTACGGGCCAGCCGCACCAGGTGACGGGCGAAGTCCCCGACCTGATGGGCAAATTTCGTGCACGCATGGTAACCCGGCGGACGTGCCAGCGGCGGTACCAGTGCAGGACCGGTACCGCCGCAACCCTGTGCACAGGCGCACCACGGCACGCCCCTTCGGAAGCCCGTCAGGCGGCGCCCCGCTGCAGCGCTTCGCAGACGGCCGTGCTCTCCCGCACCCCCAGCTCCACCGCCCGTCCACAGTGGGCGATCCAGGCGGCCACGCCCTCTGGCGTTCCGGACACGTACCCTTCGAGCGCCGTCGTACAGGCCTCGCGCCCCAGTTCCGCATGGCCCACCTCGGCCGGGCAGACGGCCTTGGGGTCCAGCCCGCTGCCGATCAGCACGATGCGCTCGGCCGTCCTGGCCACCAGGCCGTTGTACGACCCGAAGGGCCGCAGGGCCAGCAACTCGCCGTGCACCACGGCCGCCGTGACCAGCGCCGGCGCCTCGCTTCCCGCGATCAGCAGACCGGCCAGCCCCTCGAGCCGGCCCGACACCTCGTCCGCATCCGGCAACGGCAGGCCGATCAGCGGCTCGTCGACGGGCTCCCCGGCGAACCGGGGCCGCCCCACCCGCGCGTCCGAGGCGTCTCCGCCTGCGGCCACGAGATGCAGCCGGGCCAGCACGCGCAGCGGCGACTGCCGCCACACGCTGAGCAGTTGCCCCGCCTCGGCGGTCAGACGCAGGGCGGCACCCACCGTGCGCGGTTCGCCCTCGCCGCCGAAGTCGGAGCGGCGGCGCACCTCTTCGAGCGCCCAGTCCGCGCCGGACAGGGCCGCGGAGCCGCGCGCACCGCGCAGCGCCGCTTCGGAGGTGATCTCATTGCTGCGGCGGCGCATCACGCGATGCCCGTACACCCGGTCCACCGCCTTGCGCACGGAGTCCACGGAGTCGGCAACGCCGGGCAGCGAAGCCAGGGCGGCGAGCGGGTCGGCTGTCGTACTCATGGGCAAAACCCTACGCACTTCGGACTCACACCCCTCGAACGAGTGGTCTTCTTCACTCGCGACTCTCACACCGCGCGTCCCCGCGCCTACGCTTGGTGAATATGAAGATCGCTTTCGTAGGGAAGGGCGGCAGCGGGAAGACCACGCTGTCCTCGCTCTTCATCCGCCATCTCGCCGCCGCCCACGCCCCCGCCGTCGCCGTGGACGCGGACATCAACCAGCACTTGGGCGCGGCGCTCGGACTCGACGAGGCGGATGCCGCCGCGCTGCCCGCAATGGGCGCGCAGCTTCCCTTGATCAAGGCCTATCTGCGGGGCACGAATCCGCGGATCGCCGTCGACACCATGATCAAGACCACCCCGCCCGGCGAGGGATCCCGGCTGGTGCGCATCGGCGAGGACAACCCGGTGTACGAGGCGTGCGCCCGCCCTGTACGGCTGGACGAGGGCGCTCCGGTCCGGCTGATGGCGACCGGACCGTTCACCGAGTCCGACCTCGGTGTCGCCTGCTACCACTCCAAGGTCGGCGCGGTCGAGCTCTATCTGAACCATCTCGTCGACGGCGCCGGCGAGTACGTCGTCGTCGACATGACGGCCGGCAGCGATTCCTTCGCCTCGGGAATGTTCACCCGCTTCGACATGACCTTCCTGATCGCCGAGCCCACGCGCAAGGGCGTCTCCGTCTACCGCCAGTACAAGGAGTACGCACGGGATTTCGGGGTCCGCCTGAAGGTCGTGGGCAACAAGGTGCAGGGCGGTGACGACGTGGACTTCCTGCGTGAGGAGGTCGGGGACGACCTGCTCACCACGTTCGGCCACTCCGACTGGGTCCGGGCCATGGAGAAGGGACGCCCGCCGCGCTTCGGCCTGCTCGAAGAGGCCAACCGGCAGGCCCTGGGCACGCTGCGCGCGGCGGCCGACGCCACGTACGAGCAGCGCGACTGGCAGCGCTACACGCGCCAGATGGTGCACTTCCACCTGAAGAACGCGCAGAGTTGGGGCAACGCGAGGACAGGTACCGATCTGGCGGCGCAGGTCGATCCGTCCTTCGTCCTGGACGAGCGGATCCTGGCTACTCCGCAGCCCGCCTGACGCCCGCCCTCCTCGCCTTCTCGTCGGAGTCGTCCCTCTTGCCGGCGTCCTTCCCGGACGCCTTGCGGGCGGAGGCGTGCGAAGCGGCAGGCCGGTTGCCGAGGAACCGTCCCCATCCCTTCTTCGGTGCCTCGCCGACATCCAGGGTGCGCAGCTTCGCCAGCACTCCGGGGTCCTGCACGTCGAGCCAGTCGGCGAGTTGCTTGAACGACACGCACCGCACGCCCTTCTTCCCGCAGACCGTCTTGATGACGCGCTCCACGGCGTGCATGTACGTTCCGCCGTTCCAGGACTCGAAGTGGTCGCCCACGAAGAACGGGGCACGGTTGCCTCGGTAGGCCCGGTGGAAGCCGGCGAGGAGACCGCCGCGCATCTGGTCGCCCCACTCGTCACGCAGGGAGGGGTCGCCCTTGGTGATTCCGGACTGGTTGGCAAGGAAGTTGTAGTCCATCGACAGTGTCTCGTAGTCCTGGCCGGGCACCGGGATGTCCTGGAGCGGGAAGTCCCAGATGCCGTCGGCCCTCCGGGGCCAGACCTGCCGACCGCCGATGGAACTGGCGTCGTAGCGGAAGCCCATGGCCCTGGCCGCGGGGATGAGGTTGTGCTGTCCCTCCAGACAGGGGGCGCGGCCGCCGACGAGTTCCTTGCTGTAGTCGAACGGCAGGGGCGGCTCGCCCCGCAGGCCGGTGTTCGTCTTCCACCTCTTGACGAAGGACTCGGCCTGCCGGATCTCGCTCATCCACTCCTCGGTGGTCCAGGTGCCGACCCCGCCGTCGGAGCCGCAGAAGTGACCGTTGAAGTGTGTGCCGATCTCGTTGCCCTCCAGCCAGGCGCCGCGGAGCTGCCTGACGGTGTCCCTGACGCCTTTGATGTCGCCGAAGCCGATGTCGGACGCGCCGGCGGCGTGCCTGGGCGGGTCGTACAACTCCCTTTTGTCGGCAGGGAGAAGATAGACGCCGCTGAGGAAGTACGTCATGGTCGCGTGGTACTTCCTGCCGACCGCGCGGAAGCGGGAGAACAGCTTCTGGCCGTCCTCGCCGGATCCGTCCCACGAGAAGACGACGAACTGCGGCGGCTTTTCACCGGGTCCGAGGCGACGAGGCTTCGGCTGCCGGGGCTGGGGGCCGGTCTCGGCGGTGGAGCCGTCGCCGATGAGCCGCGAAGGGCGTTCGACCGCATTCGGCACGGCTGCCCCCTCGTCCGGCCCCGCGTCGCCGCGCGTTGTCCCGGAACAGCCGGACGCCCCGGTCGCCAGCGCCAGAGCGGCGAGGCCGCCCAGCGCGAATCTCCATGCAGCCGCCATCGGCGCACCTCACCCTTCGGCCGGACCGGCCGATCCGGCGCTCGGCCCGTCACGCGGCGCCAACGTCACACGAACCGAGGAGAGAGAAAAGTATGACAAGCCGAAGAACATACGGATTCACGCGTTAGAGGGAAGGTCGCCCGCCTTGCTCCGCTCGCCCTTCCGCCAGGCCTTTACTCTCCATTACGATTCATTTACTGAGAGTTGAGAAAGTCCCTGCCGAAGCAGCCGCTCCCGCCGCTGCCCGCCGTGACCACGGCCGCGCCACGACACGGCCGCGCCGCCCCGACGAAGACGGGAACGACCATGCACGCTCAGCCGATTCCTGCACCCCTGCCCCCGCCCGATTCCTCCCTGCACCGCCGGCCCGAGCCCGCGGGACCGGCCAGGCGCCCCGTGTCCTCCTGGCGCCGGGATCTGCGCACCTCGGTGACTGTCTCCCTAGTAGCGCTCCCCCTCTCCCTGGGGATCGCGCTCGCCTCGGGTGCACCGCTCCAGGCAGGCCTTGTAGCGGTGGCCGTGGGGGCCGTGGTCTCCGCCGTGCTCGGCGGGGGGCCGCCCCTGGCGGGCGGCGCCGCCACCGGGCTGGTGGTGGTGACCGCGGAGCTGGTCCAGCGCTACGGCTGGCGGGTCACCTGTGCGATCACGGCGCTGGCCGGCCTGGCCCAACTCGCCCTCGGTGCAGCCAGGGTGGGCCGCCTGATGCTGGCAGCCGGCCCGGCGGTCGTACACGGTCTGCTCGCCGGGGTCGGTGCGGCCATCGCGTTCGGGCAGGTGCCCGCCCTCCTGGGCGGCAGCCCAGGAGGGCCGTTCCCGGAGAGCCTCGGCACCCTTCCCCCGCAGTTGGCGCACCCCCGGCCGGAAGCGCTGCTGATCGGCGCCCTCACCGTGGCCGTGGCGGTCTCCTGGGGCCGGATCCCGGGGCGGACCGGGCGGTGGCTGCACAGGATCCCCGCCCCCTTCGCGGCCCTGGCCGTGGCAACCGCGGCCGGCGCCGCCACCGCCGCGCCCCGAGTCTCCTTCTCCCCGTGGGAGTTGCAGGCGCCGACGACTCTCCCCGGCGGTCCGGTCCTGGGAGTCTTCGCGGCCGTTCTGACGGTCGCTCTGGTCGCCGGTATGGAGTCCCTGCCCGCCGTGATGGACCTGCGCCGGAGCCGGGCCGAACAGCCCGCCGGGCAAGGGCGGGAGCGCGCGGACGGAACCGCCGACGGGCCGGACCGCGAGATGGCCGGGCAGGGTCTCGCCACACTGGTGTCCGGATTGCTGGGCGGACTGCCCGTCGCCCGCGGCACACGACCGGCACCGGGCGAAGGCACGGCCGTGCCGATCGACACCGCCACGTCACGTATCCCACACGGAGTTTGGGTCCCGGTGTGCGCGGGGGCTCTGGTGCTGGCGGTTGCACTGCAGTTGGTTCCGCTGGTCGCCCTGTCCTCCCTGGTTCTGGTGGCCGGGGTGCGGATGGCCGTGTCCGCCCACCGCGGGCTGATGCCGCACGGATGGAGGGAGTTCGCCATGTACGGGGCCACGTTCGGTTCCGTCACAATGCTCGGTGTGCTCCAGGGGCTCGCGGTGGGGCTGGGCGTCACGGTGCTTCTCTCGCTGGGCCGGATCTCGCGGCTCGCCCGCGCCAAGGCCTACGAGGCCATCCGCGCCGGCTCCGGGCGCGCGTCCGGTGCCGCGGCCACCGGCGCCGCCGCTTCCGGGGCGCCCGTCGACTCCCACGTCTGCCACCCCTGGACGCCGTGGCGCAACCACCACTGCACCCACCCCCGCACCACGGCCGGACCGCCCGAGCCGGTCGGCGGGCGGCAACTCCTGGGAGGCGTCAGCGCGTTCCAGCGGAACACCGCGCCACGGGTGCGTGACGAGCTGGCACGCCTCGCCCGCGAGGGGCAGTGCCCCGGGCACCTCTTCCTCACCTGCGCCGACTCCCGGCTGGTGACCAGCATGATCACATCGAGCGGTCCCGGCGATCTGTTCACGGTGCGCAACGTGGGGAACCTGATGCCGCCGCCGGGCAACGACGGCACCTGTGACTCGGTCGGGGCGGCCGTGGAGTACGCCGTCGACGTGCTCCGGGTCGGCACCATCACGGTGTGCGGACACTCCGGCTGCGGAGCGATGCAGGCGCTGCTCAACTCCGCCGCCCCTCCCGGTCCGCAGCCGGGATCCGCGATGGAGAGCTCGCTCGGCCGGTGGCTGCGGCACGGGCGGCCGAGCCTGGCCCGTATGCAGCGCATCGGCCGGCTGGGCCGCGGGGAGGTCGCGCTGGACGACCGGCCCGTGGCCGACGACGGGGAGCGGCTCGCCCTCGTCAATGTGATGCAGCAGCTCGACCACCTGATGGCGCACGCCTGTGTCGCCCGGCGCGTGGCCGAGGGTTCGCTCCATCTGCAGGGCATGTACTTCGATGTCGCCCGGGCCCAGGCCTATGTGCTGGATCAGCGGTCACACACCTTCAGCGCCGTCCGGCCGGAGGTCCTCGATGCCGTCTGACCCCTCTGACCTCGGCTTCCCCACGATCGGCCACCCGAATAGAGGTCTAAACCAGTTTTTGCCAACACCCCTTGTCAGGGTGTGCCCCGGGCTGATGAGCTATGGGACGGGACGCAACGGGCCCCCTGGAAAAGGGAGATGTCGTGAGCAACGAAAGCCTGGCCAACCTTCTGAAGGAGGAGCGCCGCTTTGCACCGCCTGCCGGTCTGGCCGCGGAGGCCAATGTCACCGCCCAGGCGTACGAGCGGGCGAAGGCGGACCGGCTGGGCTTCTGGGCCGAGCAGGCCCGGCGACTGAGCTGGGAGACCGAGCCGACGGAGACGCTGGACTGGTCGAACCCGCCGTTCGCGAAGTGGTTCGCCGACGGCAGGCTCAACGTCGCGTACAACTGCGTCGACCGGCACGTGGAGAACGGCCTGGGCGAGCGGGTGGCCCTGTACTTCGAGGGCGAGCCGGGCGACACCCGTGCGATCACCTATGCCGAGCTGCAGCGCGAGGTCTCCAAGGCCGCCAACGCGCTGACCGAGCTGGGTGTCCGGGCGGGCGACCGGGTCGCGATCTACCTGCCGATGATCCCGGAGGCGGTCGTCTCGATGCTGGCCTGTGCCCGCATCGGCGCCCCGCACTCCCTGGTCTTCGGCGGTTTCTCCGCCGACGCGCTGGCGACCCGCATCGTCGATGCCGACGCCCGCGTCGTCATCACCGCCGACGGTGGCTACCGGCGCGGCAAGGCCTCCCCGCTGAAGCCCGCCGTCGACGAGGCCCTGACCCGGCCGGGCACGGAGAACGTCCGCAGCGTGCTCGTCGTCCGCCGCACCGGCCAGGAGGACCTCGCCTGGGCCGAGGGCCGCGACGTCTGGTGGCACGACCTGGTCGAGCGCCAGTCCGATCAGCACACGCCCGAGGCCTTCGACGCCGAGCACCCGCTGTTCATCCTCTACACCTCGGGGACCACGGGTAAGCCCAAGGGGATCCTGCACACCTCCGGCGGCTACCTCACCCAGATCTCGTACACGCACCACGCCGTCTTCGACCTCAAGCCGGAGTCCGACGTCTTCTGGTGCACGGCCGACGTCGGCTGGGTGACGGGCCACTCGTACATCGTCTACGGCCCGTTGAGCAACGGCGCGACGGAGGTGCTCTACGAGGGCACCCCGGACTCCCCGCACCAGGGCCGCTGGTGGGAGATCGTCCAGAAGTACGGCGTCACCGTCCTCTACACCGCGCCGACCGCCATTCGCGCCGCCATGAAGTGGGGCGACGACATTCCGGCGAAGTTCGACCTGTCCAGCCTGCGCATCCTGGGCTCGGTCGGCGAGCCCATCAACCCCGAGGCCTGGGTCTGGTACCGCAAGCACATCGGCGCCGACCGGACGCCCGTCGTGGACACCTGGTGGCAGACCGAGACCGGCGGCATCATGATCAGCCCGCTGCCCGGGGTCACCGAGACCAAGCCCGGCTCCGCGCAGGTGCCGCTGCCCGGCATCGCCGCCACCGTCGTGGACGACGAGGCCCGTGAGGTCCCCGACGGCCACGGCGGCTACCTCGTGCTCACCGAGCCGTGGCCCTCGATGCTCCGCACCATCTGGGGCGACGACCAGCGGTACCGCGACACCTACTGGTCGCGCTTCGAAGGGCGTTACTTCGCGGGCGACGGCGCCAAGAAGGACGAGGACGGCGACATCTGGCTGCTCGGCCGCGTCGACGACGTGATGCTGGTCTCCGGCCACAACATTTCCACCACCGAGGTCGAGTCGGCGCTCGTCTCGCACCCCAAGGTCGCCGAGGCAGCGGTCGTCGGCGCCACCGACCCGCAGACCACCCAGGCGATCTGTGCCTTCGTCATCCTGCGCAGCGGCGTCGCGAGCGAGGACGAGCAGGGTCTGGCCGAGGAGCTGCGGGCGCACGTCGCCAAGCAGCTGGGCCCGATCGCCAAGCCCAAGCGGATCCTGCCGGTGGCCGAGCTGCCCAAGACCCGCTCCGGCAAGATCATGCGCCGGCTGCTGCGCGACGTGGCCGAAAACCGCACTCTCGGCGACGTCACCACGCTGACCGACTCCTCGGTCATGGACCTCATCCAGGCCAAGCTCCCGTCGGCCTCCGGCAACGAGGACTGACGCACGGACCGCAGCAAGGACTGACTGCTCAGAGGCCCTGTTCCGACCCACCGGTCATGAGAGGCACCCGGCATCCCGCCGGGTGCCTCTCACTCTTTCGGGTTAGGGTAAGTACTGGTCGCGTAAAAATCGCGACAAGAATCAGGGGCGCGCCGGGAAGTCTGGTCGGCACACAGCACACGTGTACCCACGTGTTTCAGTCGACCCCCAGGAGGTCCACCGCCGTGGCCGCGCCCAAGAACCGCCGTTCCGTCTTCCTCGGCAGGCTGCCCCTGCCCGAACGGAACTATCTGGCAGAAGCACTGCGCACCGAGACCGTCGGCGGCGTGCTGCTGCTGGTGGCGGCCGTCGCGGCACTGATCTGGGCGAACACCCCACTGCGGGAGAGTTATGAGGCGGTCCGGTCCTTCCACCTGGGCCCCGGCTCCCTCGGGCTGAATCTCTCCGTCCAGCACTGGGCGGCCGACGGCCTGCTGGCGGTCTTCTTCTTCGTCGCCGGCATCGAGCTCAAGCGCGAGCTGGTCGCCGGTGAGCTGCGCGATCCCAAGGCCGCCCTGCTGCCCGTGGTCGCCGCGATCTGCGGCATGGCGGCGCCGGCGATCGTCTACTTCACGGTCGCGAAGAGCGGCGGCGGTTCCCTGGGCGGCTGGGCCGTGCCCACCGCCACCGACATCGCCTTCGCCCTCGCCGTGCTGGCCGTCATCGGCACGTCCCTGCCCTCGGCGCTGCGCGCGTTCCTGCTGACGCTCGCGGTCGTCGACGACCTGTTCGCCATCCTGATCATCGCGATCTTCTTCACCCAGAAGATCAACTTTGCAGCGCTGGGCTTCGCCGTGCTGGGGCTGGCCGTCTTCTGGCTGCTGCTGCGCAAGGGGGTGCGCGGCTGGTACGTCTACGTCCCGCTGGCGGTGGTCAACTGGGCGCTGATGTACAACAGCGGCGTGCACGCGACCATCGCGGGCGTCGCCATGGGCCTGATGCTGCGCTGCACCCGGCACGACGACGAGCGGCACTCCCCCGGCGAGCACATCGAGCACCTCGTGCGCCCCCTCTCGGCAGGCCTGGCCGTACCGCTGTTCGCACTCTTCTCGGCGGGCGTGGCACTGTCCGGCGGCGCACTGTCGGACGTCTTCCGGCGGCCCGAGACGCTCGGCGTCGTGCTCGGCCTGGTGCTCGGCAAGGCGATCGGCGTCTTCGGCGGCACCTGGACGGCCGCACGGTTCACCAGGGCGGAGCTGAACCCGGACCTCAAGTGGCCGGACGTGTTCGCCGTGGCCACGCTGGCCGGCATCGGCTTCACGGTGTCCCTGCTGATCGGCGAGCTCGCCTTCGCCGGCGACGACGTGCTGACGGCCGAGATCAAGGCGGCCGTGCTGGTCGGGTCCCTGACGGCGGCGGTCCTCGCCGCCACCCTGCTCAAGCTGCGCGACAACAAGTACAAGAAGCTCTGCGCCGACGAGGACCGGGACGAGGACCACGACGGCATCCCGGACATCTACGAGCAGGGCAACCCCGACTACCACCTGCGCATGGCAGCGCTCCTCGAGGCGAAGGCCGCCGAGCACCGCAGGCTGGCGCAAGTCGCCGCAGGGCGCCCCACCGGCGAGGATGGTCCGGCATGATCTGAGAGTCTTTACCTCTGCGGAACCCGCGAAAACCGGCCCGCCGTACGCACGGTGGGTAGGTACTCGCCGGATCTCCGCGGAGGACGAAGCTGATGACGATGAGGGAGCAGCCGATGAGCGCAGCCGACGACGGCGCGAACCGCAGCCTCGGCCAGCTGGTGGCGACGGCGACCACCGAGCTGTCCGCGCTGATGCACGACGAGATCGCGCTGGCCAAGGCCGAGCTGAGGGAGGACGCGCGGCGGCTGGGCATCGGCGGCGGCGCGATCGCCGCCGCGGGAGCCCTGGCGCTGTTCTCCCTGCCGGTGCTCAGCTTCGCGGCGGCGTACGGGATCCACAACCTCGGCCTGGGGCTCGCCTGGTCCTTCCTGATCACCGGCGCAGCGTTCCTGCTGATCGCCGCCGTGCTCGGGCTGCTGGCCGTGGCCAAGTTCAAGAAGATCTCGAAGCCTGAGAAGAGCATCGCCTCGGCGCGCGAGACGGCGGCGGTGCTCGGCGCCGTCAAGCCGCACCCGCGTTCTCCGGCCGACACCAGCCGGACGGACGCATCTGTGACACGCTCGTCCGTATGACGGTGCCCGACTCTCCTGCAGCGCCCGCGTCCCGCGACCCCGACAGGCCCGCCGTTCCGGGTCTCCCGTCGGCCGCCACGGCCTCCCCCGCCTCGGTCGTCCGTCCCGACGGCCCATGGACCCACCGGGAGGTCGCGGCGAACGGGGCACGGTTCCACATCGCCGAGATGGGCGAGGGGCCGCTGGTGCTGCTGTTGCACGGCTTCCCGCAGTTCTGGTGGACCTGGCGCCATCAGCTGCCCGCCCTCGCGGAGGCGGGGTTCCGTGCGGTCGCCATGGACCTGCGCGGGGTGGGCGGCAGCGACCGTACGCCCCGGGGCTACGACCCGGCGAACCTGGCCCTCGACATCACCGGGGTGATCCGCTCCCTCGGCGAGCCCGACGCCGCGCTCGTCGGCCACGACCTGGGCGGCTACCTGGCATGGACCGCGGCCGTGATGCGGCCCAAGCTGGTGCGCCGGCTCGCGGTGTCCTCGATGCCGCACCCGCGCCGCTGGCGCTCCGCGATGCTCACCGACGTCCGGCAGAGCGCGGCGGGCTCCTACGTGTGGGGGTTCCAGCGGCCGTGGCTGCCGGAGCGTCAGCTGGTCGCCGACGACGCAGCGCTGGTGGGCCGGCTGGTACGGGACTGGTCGGGGCCGCGGCTGCCGGACGACGAGGCGGTCGAGGTCTACCGACGGGCCATGTCGATCCCCTCGACGGCGCACTGCTCGATCGAGCCGTACCGCTGGATGGTGCGGTCGATGGCACGTCCGGACGGCGTCCAGTTCAACCGCCGGATGAAGCGGCCGGTGCGGGTGCCCACGCTGCACCTGCACGGATCCCTCGATCCGGTGATGCGCACGCGCAGCGCCGCGGGCTCCGGCGAGTACGTGGAGGCGCCGTACCGCTGGCGCCTCTTCGACGGGCTGGGGCACTTCCCGCACGAGGAGGATCCGGCGGCGTTCTCGTCGGAGCTCGTCAGCTGGCTGAAGGACCCGGAACCCGACCGTTAGGTGCCACCCGGCCCGGCCGACCGCTGAAGCCGCCGGACCGGGTCCGGGTCCGGCGGCCACTTGCCCGGCGCATAGGCCAATTGCCGGACCCGCAGGCGATTACCGACCTCCGGGCCCGGGCAGAGCTTTCGGTATGGGCTGGACGCACGACTACCGTGACGTGACGCAGGAGCGCAGCACCAAGGGTGATGCCGCGCTGGCTGTGACGGAGGCGCCCGAGCGGGGCGGTCACCGGCCGGAGGCCGGGCACGATCCCCGCATCGGCATCCCGCGCATCATCCACCGCCGCGCCCGCTGGGTCTCGGCGCGGCTGCGCCATCCGCGCAGCCGCTGAGCGCACCTTCCCGGTTCCGGGCAGAGCCCACCCCCGTAAGACACCCGCAGGGCCCGCGTCAGAGGGCGCAGCCCTGCGTGTCCGCTCTGCCCGTCGCCGTACGGCCGTTCACGGCGTCCTCGCGCACCTCGTCCGCGGTGAGGGCGTAGCCGGTGTCGGCGTCGTCGAGGGACTTGGCGAAGACCACTCCGTAGACCTTGCCCTCCGGAGTGAGCAGCGGGCCGCCGGAGTTGCCCTGCCGCACGGTGGCGTAGAGCGAGTAGACGTCGCGACGGACGTTGCCGCGGTGGTAGATGTCCGGACCGTTGGCCTGAACTCGGCTGCGGATGCGGGCCGAGCGCACGTCGTAGGCACCGTTCTCGGGGAAGCCGGCCACGATGGCGCTCTTGCCGCTCTCCGCGTCGGAACCGGCGAAGTGCAGGACGGGCGCGTCGAGTGACGGCACGTCGAGGACGGCGATGTCGCGCTTCCAGTCGTAGAGCACGACGCGCGCCTCGTGCAGCCTGCCCTGGCCGCCGATCTGCACGGTGGGTTCGTCCACGCCGCCGACGACATGGGCGTTGGTCATCACCCGGCCCGGCGCGAAGACGAAGCCGCTGCCCTCCAGGACCTTGCCGCAGCCGGGTGCGTTGCCGACGACCTTGACGATGCTGCGCTGGGCCTCGGCGGCGACGGGGCTGCCCGCGAGCGCCGGGTCGGGCGCGGGCACCGAGGTGATGGGCTCGGTCGAGAACGGCGCGAAGACCTGCGGGAAGCCGTTCTGCGCGAGGACGGTGCTGAAGTCCGCGAACCAGGTGTTGGCCTGCTGCGGGACCACCCGCGCGACGCCGAGCAGCACCTTGGAGCTGCGGACCTCCTTGCCCAGCGTGGGCAGGGACGTCCCGGCGAGGGCGGAGCCGATCAGCCAGGCGACCAGCAGCATGGCGACGACGTTGACGAGCGCGCCGCCCGTGGCGTCCAGGGCCCGGGCCGGGGACCAGGTGATGTGCCGGCGCAGCTTGTTGCCGAGGTGGGTGGTGGCGGCCTGGCCCACGGAGGCGCAGACGATGACGATGGCCACGGCCGCGATGGCCGCGACGCCGCCCGGAGGGGAACCGCCGGTGGCGCTGTCCCAGATCACGGGCAGGGCGTAGACCGCGGCCAGCCCGCCGCCGAGGAAACCGATCACCGAGAGCACGCCGACGACGAACCCCTGGCGGTAGCCGACGACCGCGAACCACACGGCGGCGAGCAGCAGCACGATGTCCAGCACGTTCACCGAAAAATGCCTCGCTCGGGGATGGTCGGCCGGGTCGCCGGCTTCCGGGGGTGGGGTGGCGCGGAGGTCACCGTCTCATGCCCGTCAGCCACGCCAGTCCACCGGTACCTGCCGCTCGCGGTCCCAGGGGCGCTCCCAGCCCGCGTAGTGCAGCAGCCGGTCGATCACGCCGGCGGTGAACCCCCAGACGACGGCGTCACCGACGCTGAAGACCGGGCCCTGGTGGCCGCTGGGGTGGACGGCCGTCGCGCGGTTGCGCGGGTCCGTCAGCTCGGCGACCGGGACGGTGAAGACCCGGGCCGTCTCCCGCGGGTCGACCGGCCCGACCGCGCTGGGCGCGCGCCACCAGCCGAGGACCGGCGTGACGACGAAGTCGCTGACGGGGATGTAGAGCCGGGGCAGCACGCCGAAGACCCGGACCCCGGAGGGGTCGAGGCCGGTCTCCTCCTCCGCCTCGCGCAGCGCGGCCCGCACCGGCCCGCTGCCGGCCGGATCGCCATCCTCCGGGTCGAGGGCGCCGCCGGGGAAGGACGGCTGGCCGGCGTGCGAGCGCAGGGTCCCGGCGCGCTCCAGGAGCAGCAGCTCCGGGCCCCGTTCGCCCTCGCCGAAGAGCACCAGCACGGCGGACTGCCGGCCGCCCTCCTGCGGCGGCAGGAAGCGGCTGAGCTGCTGCGGCCGGATCGTCTCGGAGACCTGTACGAGGGGATCCAGCCATTCCGGGAGCCCCTCGGTGCTCACTTCGGCTCCCGCGGTCCGGCGGACCTCCCCGCCGCAGGCGCTCGTCATGCGTTTCGCCATGTCATTCGGCTCCCAGCGGGGGCGCGGGCGGGCCCGGGAAGTCCGGCGGGGGCTTGAGCCGCTGGCCCGGACCGCCGCCCATCTCGTACTTGAGCAGCTTCCTGGCCTTCTCCGGGTCCGTCTCGCCCTCTCCGTACGCCGGGCAGAGCGGGGCGATCGGGCAGGCGCCACAGGCGGGCCTGCGCGCGTGGCACACGCGCCGGCCGTGGAAGATGACCCGGTGCGAGAGCATCGTCCACTCGCTCTTGGGGAAGAGGGCGCAGACCTCCGCCTCGACCTTCTCCGGGTCCTCCTGCTCCGTCCACTTCCAGCGCCGGACGAGCCGTCCGAAGTGCGTGTCCACGGTGACGCCAGGGACGCCGAAGGCGTTTCCCAGCACCACGTTGGCGGTCTTGCGGCCGACGCCGGGGAGGGACACCAGATCCTCCAGGCGGCCCGGCACCTCGCCGCCGAAGCGGTCGCGCAGGGCGGTGGAGAGCCCTATGAGGGACTTGGCCTTGGCGCGGAAGAAGCCCGTCGGCCGGATCAGTTGCTCCAGCGTCTCGGGGTCGGCGGCCGCCAGGTCCTCGGGCGTGGGGTAGGCGGCGAAGAGCGCGGGGGTGGTCTGGTTGACGCGCAGGTCCGTGGTCTGTGCGGAGAGGACCGTGGCGACCAGGAGCTCGAAGGGATTCCCGAAGTCCAGCTCGGGGTGGGCGTACGGATAGACCTCGGCGAGCTCGCGGTTGATCCGGCGGGCGCGGCGGACCAGCGCCGTCCGCGACTCGGGCCCCGCGGCGGGCTTCCGTTTACCCCCTGCCACACCCTTCGCGGCTTTTGCCGGGGCGCGTTCGCCCACAGCAGAATTACCGGCCGAGGTCACCCTCCCGGCCCCCTTGCCCTGTGCTCTCACCGGCGTATTGGACACCCGGCCAGACTAAAGCCCAGCACCGACATCCGCCCCGGCCGCAGGAAAACCACAGCCCAATCGGACCCCTGCCGTAGGGCTTCGTGCGACGATGCGCCACACTTGTGTTTGATCACACAGTTTTACCGACGGGCATCATGGGGACCACGGTCCCCTGTGCATGTCGACAAGGAGAGAACTCGTGGACGACGTTCTGCGGCGCGCCCCGCTCTTCGCGGCGCTCGATGACGAGCAGGCCGCTGAGCTGCGCGCCTCCATGGGCGAGGTCACCCTCGCGAGGGGCGACGCCCTGTTCCACGAAGGCGACCCGGGCGACCGCCTCTACGTGGTGACCGAGGGCAAGGTGAAGCTCCACCGCACCTCCCCCGACGGCCGCGAGAACATGCTGGCGGTCCTGGGCCCCGGCGAGCTCATCGGCGAGCTGTCCCTCTTCGACCCCGGCCCGCGCACCGCCACCGCCACCGCGCTGACCGAGGTCAAGCTGCTCGGCCTGGGCCACGGCGACCTGCAGCCCTGGCTCAACGCCCGCCCCGAGGTGGCCACCGCGCTGCTGCGTGCCGTCGCCCGCCGTCTGCGCCGCACCAACGACTCGATGTCGGACCTCGTCTTCTCGGACGTCCCCGGCCGCGTCGCCAAGGCCCTGCTCGACCTGTCGCGCCGCTTCGGCGTGCAGTCCGAGGAAGGCATCCACGTGGTGCACGACCTCACCCAGGAGGAGCTCGCGCAGCTCGTCGGCGCCTCCCGGGAGACCGTCAACAAGGCCCTCGCGGACTTCGCCGGCCGCGGCTGGCTCCGCCTGGAGGCCCGTGCCGTGATCCTGCTGGACGTGGAGCGGCTCGCCAAGCGCTCGCGCTGACCCGGCGACGGCCGGACATCGGCGCACCAGGGCCCCGTCCCGCACACGTGACGTGCGGGACGGGGCCCTGGCCATGAGGGCGCGCCGTCAATCGCCGATCAGGCCGTGCTCGTCCAGGTAGTCCAGCTGCGCCCGCACCGACAGCTCGGCCGCGGGCCACAGCGCGCGGTCGACGTCCGCGTACACGTGCGCCACGACCTCGGCGGCCGTGCGGTAGCCGTTCTCGACCGCCGTCTCGACCTGGGCCAGACGCTTGGCCCGGTGGGCCAGATAGAACTCGACGGCGCCCCGGGCGTCGTCCAGCACCGGACCGTGGCCGGGCAGCACGGTGGTCACGTCCTCGTCGACCGCGAGCGAGCGCAGCCTGCGCAGCGAGTCGACGTAGTCGCCCAGCCGCCCGTCGGGGTGCGCGACGACCGTGGTGCCGCGGCCGAGCACCGTGTCGCCCGTGAAGACCGCCCGGTCGGCGGGCAGATGGAAGCACAGCGAGTCGGCCGTGTGCCCCGGTGTGGACAGCACGTGCAGTTCCAGGCCGCCGGTCGTGATGACGTCGCCGATGCCGAGCCCCTCGCGGCCCAGGCGCAGCGCCGGGTCCAGCGCCCGGACGGCCGTCCCCGTCAGTTCGGCGAACCGGGCGGCGCCGCCCGAGTGGTCGGCGTGGCCGTGGGTGAGCAGGGTCAGGGCGATGCGCTTGCCCGCCGACTCGGCGGTGGAGACGACCGTCCGGAGGTGCGTCTCGTCCGGCGGGCCCGGGTCGATGACGACGGCGAGGTCGGAGCCGGGTTCGGAGACGATCCAGGTGTTGGTGCCGTCGAGCGTCATGGCGGACGGGTTGGGTGCGAGCACGCAGACCGCGCGCTCGGTCGCGGGGCCGCCGATGGCGCCCGGGCGCGGCCGTCCGGGGAGGTCGGTTGCGTACGTCATGCGTCGGCTCCTGAGGGTCCGGGAGGGGTGCGCCCGGCGGCGCGGTCGGGGGTCTGCTCGACGTGCCGGGTGAACTCGTCGTGCCCCGGCCAGCTCAGCACGATCTCGCCGCCCGTGAGGCGGGCACGGGCGAGCACGGGCGTGAGATCCCGCCCGGGCGCCGCCGCCAGGACCTCCGGGACGCTCGCGTACGACTGCAGGGCACGCAGGGTGGAGATGGTCGGCGGCATCATCAGCAGCTCGCCTCGGTCGTAGCCGGCGGCGGCGTCGGTGGGGGTGGTCCACACCGTGCGGTCGGCCTCCGTGGAGGCGTTGCGGGTGCGCTGGCCCTCGGGGAGCGCGGCCACGAAGAACCAGGTGTCGTAGCGGCGGGGCTCGAACTCCGGGGTGATCCAGCGCGCCCAGGCGCCGAGGAGGTCGCTGCGCAGCAGCAGCCCGCGCCGTTCGAGGAAGTCGGCGAACGACAGCTCGCGGCTGACCAGCGCGGCCCGGTCGGCCTCCCAGCCCTCGCCCGTGGTGTCCGCGACGACCGTCTCCGGTGCGGGGCCGGCCAGCAGGACGCCCGCCTCCTCGAACGTCTCGCGGACCGCGGCGCAGACGATGGCCTGGGCCTCGGCGGGCCCGGTGCCCAGCCGCTGCGCCCAGTCGGACGGGGACGGGCCCGCCCAGGGGACGTCCCGTTCGTCACGCGGGTCCACGGAGCCGCCCGGATACGCGTACGCGCCTCCGGCGAAGGCCATGGAGGCGCGTCTGCGCAGCATGTGGACGACCGGGCGGCCGTCCGCTCCGGCACGCAGCAGCAGGACGGTCGCGGCGCGGCGCGGCGCCACGGGCCGGAGCTCGCCGCGCGCGAGCGCTCTGATCCGGTCCGGCCACTCCGGCGGGTACCACTGGCCGTTCGAAGTCGACATGGCCGGATGCTATGCGCTCATGCGCGGATGTTCGAGAGGACTTCGAGCGAACAAGGTCTTGCGGAGAACAGCAGGACCGTCAGTCCTGCACCTCCACCACGATCTCGACCTCGACCGGCGCGTCCAGCGGCAGGACGGCCACGCCGACGGCCGAGCGCGCGTGCACGCCCTTCTCGCCCAGGACCTCGCCCAGCAGCTCGCTCGCACCGTTGAGCACACCCGGCTGCCCGGTGAAGTCCGGCGCGGAGGCGACGAAGCCCACGACCTTGACCACCCGGACGAGCTTGTCCAGATCGCCGATGACGGACTTCACGGCCGCCAGAGCGTTCAGCGCGCAGACGCCCGCGAGCTCCTTGGCCTGCTCGGCGCTCACCTCGGCGCCTACCTTGCCGGTCAGCGGGATCGCACCCTTGACCATGGGCAGCTGGCCGGCGGTGTACACGTACGCACCCGACCGCACGGCCGGCTGGTACGCGGCGAGCGGCGGCACGACGTCAGGAAGCGTCAGACCGAGCTCGGCAAGCCTGCCCTCGACGGCGCTCACTGCTTCGGCCGCTTCAGGTAGGCCACCAACTGCTCGGGGTTGTTCGGCCCGGGCACGACCTGGACGAGCTCCCAGCCGTCCTCGCCCCAGGTGTCCAGAATCTGCTTGGTCGCGTGCACCAGCAGCGGCACGGTCGCGTATTCCCACTTGGTCATGCGCCCGACTGTAATGCCTGCCACCGACAGCCTCGTGCGTAGCCCGCGCGGCACTTGGTTAGGCATCACACGCCGCGCTCCGAAAAGGCGTGACGACCCTCACCACTCGAACATCCCGGAGACTGCACCCTGCCGTCCCCGGGGCTGTTGCAAACGAATTAGGCTCCGATCCATGACCAGGCTCCATGTCGTCAGCGGCAAGGGCGGTACCGGCAAGACCACGGTCGCCGCAGCCCTCGCGCTTGCCCTCGCCGCCGAGGGAAAACGCACACTGCTGGTCGAAGTCGAAGGCCGGCAGGGCATCGCGCAGCTCTTCGAGACGGAGGCACTGCCCTATGAGGAGCGGAAGATCGCCGTGGCACCGGGCGGCGGCGAGGTGTACGCACTCGCCATCGACGCCGAACGGGCCCTGCTCGACTACCTCCACATGTTCTACAAGCTCGGCAGCGCCGGGCGGGCGCTGAAGAAACTCGGTGCGATCGACTTCGCCACGACGATCGCACCCGGCCTGCGGGACGTCCTGCTGACCGGCAAGGCGTGCGAGGCGGTCCGCAGGAAGGACCGTTCCGGCGCGTTCGTCTACGACCACGTCGTGATGGACGCACCGCCCACCGGACGGGTCACCCGTTTCCTCAACGTGAACGACGAAGTGGCGGGTCTGGCCCGGATCGGGCCGATCCACAACCAGGCGCAGGCCGTCATGCGCGTCCTCAAGTCGCCCGAGACGGCTGTGCACTTGGTGACGCTGCTGGAGGAGATGCCGGTCCAGGAGACGGTGGACGGCATAGCCGAGCTGCGCGCGGCGAACCTTCCGGTCGGCGGGGTCGTCGTCAACATGGTCCGGCCCGGTGTCCTGGACGAGGCCGCCGTCGAGGCCGCCGCCAACGGCCGTCGTACGGCCGTGGCGGGCGCCCTGGCGCACGCGCTGGGGCGCACGGGCTCCGGCAATGCGGCGGAGCCCCTGGTCGGTCCGCTGCTCGATCAGGCCCGCGAGCACACCGAGCGGCTCGCGCTGGAGCAGCAGGGCCGCGCGGAGATCGCCAAGCTGGACCTGCCCTCCTACGAACTCGAACTGCTCGGCGACGGCGTGGACCTGGCGGGTCTGTACCGCATGGCACGCGAACTGCGGACGCAAGGAGTCGGCCGGTGAGCCTGGATGACACGACGGTGCTCGACATCGACCCCGTTCTGGACAACCCCCGGACCCGCATCGTCGTGTGCTGCGGCTCCGGCGGCGTCGGCAAGACCACCACGGCGGCGGCGCTGGGGGTGCGGGCCGCCGAGCGCGGCCGGAAGGCCGTCGTCCTCACCATCGACCCGGCCCGCAGGCTCGCCCAGTCGATGGGCATCGAGGAACTCGACAACGTGCCGCGCCGGGTGCCCGGCATCGACACGTCGGCGGGCGGTGAACTGCACGCCATGATGCTGGACATGAAGCGGACCTTCGACGAGATCGTCGAGGCGCACGCCGACCCGGAGCGCGCCCGGGCGATCCTGGAGAACCCCTTCTACCAGTCCCTGTCGGCCGGTTTCGCCGGCACGCAGGAGTACATGGCCATGGAGAAGCTCGGCCAGCTCCGCTCGCGGGACGAGTGGGACCTGATCGTCGTGGACACCCCGCCCAGCCGCTCGGCGCTGGACTTCCTGGACGCCCCCGGGCGCCTGGGGTCGTTCCTGAACGGCAAGTTGATCAAAGTGCTGATGGCGCCGGCGAAGATCGGCGGCCGGGCCGGGATGAAGTTCCTGGGCGTCGGCATGTCGATGATGAGCGGCCCCCTGAACAAATTGATGGGTGCTCAACTCCTCCGCGACGTACAGACCTTCGTCGCTGCGATGGACACCATGTTCGGTGGCTTCCGTACCCGTGCTGATGCCACCTACCGGCTGCTGCAGGCGCCCGGCACCGCCTTCCTGGTCGTCGCCGCGCCCGAGCGGGACGCGCTGCGGGAGGCCGCCTACTTCGTCGAGCGGCTGGCCGCGGAGCGCATGCCGCTGGCCGGGCTCGTGCTGAACAGGGTGCACGGCAGCGGGGCGGCGGAACTCTCGGCGGAGCGCGCCCTGGCCGCGGCCGAGGTGCTGGCGGACGCCTCCGGCGGGGACAGCGGCCCCGGGGGGAACGGGCGAACCGGGCGGAGCGCAGCCCCCGTTGGGATCACGCGACCATCGGAATACCCAGAAAATCTTGACGGCTCCGGCATTGTGGATCGTGACAGCGGGCAAGCTGGCTCACGTACCGCTGACGACCCTGGCACCCTCGCTCCCACCGACACGTCCTCTCCCGAGAGCGGCTTCCCCCAGCCCGTGTCGCCAGGAGCACCTTCCGCATCGCCGCCCTCACCGGTGCCGGACGTCCCGACCGGCACCGCGGACGGCTCCGCTGCACGGATCGCCGCCGGGCTGCTGCGGCTGCACGCCGAGCGCATGCAGGTACTCGCCCGCGAGCGCCGCACGCGGGACCGTTTCACCGCCCTCCATCCGGAGGTGCCGGTGGCGGAAGTGGCGGCCCTGCCCGGCGATGTGCACGACCTCGTGGGGCTGCGCTCGATCGGCGAACGGCTGGCCGCACAGTCCGCGGACCACGGCACGACGGAGGGCACGGAGAGCGCGGCGGAGGGAGCCACTGCGCAGGAAGCCCAGGAAGCCGGGGAGACCGAGGACGCCGAGGGCGGCAGACGGACCGACGCCACCGGGACCGTGAACGCCACGGTCGGCACGGCCGACGGCAGTGAAGGGGCCGGCACGCCGTAGCATCGGCATGTCGTGGACGCCGGTTGTGCAGACGCCGGTATGCCGTAGCGGAGCGCATCAGCCGGGCGGGCCGCTGTGCTGCTGCAGGGCAGCGGGGCGGCTAGCCCACGGCGGCGTACTCGTCGTACTCCTCGTCGCCGAGGGGCAGGATGCCGGCGCCGCGCTCGTACTCCGTGCGGGCCGTCTCCAGGAGCCTGCGCCAGGAGGTGACGGTCGGCCTGCGCCGCAGCAGGGCCCGGCGCTCGCGCTCGGTCATCCCGCCCCACACCCCGAACTCGACGCGGTTGTCCAACGCGTCGGCCAGGCACTCCGTGCGCACCGGGCAGCCGGTGCAGACCGCCTTGGCCCTGTTCTGCGCTGCGCCCTGAACGAATAGTTCATCCGGATCGGTCGTGCGGCAGGCGGCCTGCGCACTCCAGTCGGTTACCCAGCTCATGCTGGCGCCGTCCTCTCCCGAATCGAGGCTCCCCCACGGCGGCAGCGGCATATTCACCGTTGCCAGTTGAGGACGTTACGGAAGGCGGACAGGGGGCAACACCCCCTTCGGGCCCAATCTTGAATGGCCCGAACGGACTATGCGTACGCGGCAGATCACCCAACGGAGTGAGCTGACGACATCAGCGACTTTCCCCTGCATACGAGGGCGTTTCGCCCGCCTCGCAGCGGGCAACCACCGACACAGGCGGCAATACGGACACACCTCATCACCCACAAGAGTGAGGGCGAGGGTGATGCTGGAGCGCATCGCAGTGACTGGCGTGAATCAGCGTAGGCGAACACATGGGCGTCTGTCCGCCGAATGAGAACGTAGGCTTCCCTCCATGGCTATGAAGCGCTCCGGCGGGGGTCATCCAGTGACCCGGCAGGCCGCGAAGTTCCTCGGTGTCAGCGTCCTTTCAGGAGTCGTGCTGGCAGGTCTGGCCCTTCCGGGCATCGGCGCATTCGGCCTGGTGGCCAAGGGCTCGATGGAAGGCTTCGACGAGATCCCGGCCGACCTCAAGACACCGCCCCTGAGCCAGCGCACCACCATCCTCGACGCCCAGGGCGGCGAGATCGCGAAGGTCTACTCCCGCGACCGCACCGTGGTTCCGCTGGACCAGATCTCCCCGTACATGCGCAAGGCGATCGTCGCGATCGAGGACTCGCGCTACTACGAGCACGGAGCGATCGACCCCAAGGGCGTGCTCCGCGCGATAAACAGAAACGCCCAGTCGGGCGGCGTCTCGGAGGGCGCGTCCACCCTCACCCAGCAGTACGTCAAGAACGTCTTCATCGAGGAGGCCGGCGACGACCCCGACAAGGTCGCCATGGCCACCCAGCAGACCATCGGCCGCAAGGTGAAGGAGCTCAAGTACGCGATCCAGGTGGAGAAGGAGCTCGGCAAGGACCGGATCCTCGACAACTACCTCAACATCACCTTCTTCGGGCAGCAGGCCTACGGCGTCGAGGCCGCCTCCCAGCGGTACTTCAGCAAGCACGCCAAGGACCTCGACCTCGGCGAGTCCGCGCTGCTGGCCGGCCTCGTCCAGTCGCCCAGCCGCTACAACCCCGTCCTCGCCCCGAAGGAGGCCACCAAGCGCCGGAACACCGTGCTCCAGCGCATGGCCGAACTCAAGGACATCACCCCCGCCCAGGCAGCGGAGGAGCAGGCCAAGCCGATCCGTCTGACCGTCAGCAAGCCCAAGAGCGGCTGCATCACGGCGGTCGACGGTGCGGGCTTCTTCTGCGACTACGTCCGCAACGTCTTCCTCCAGGACCCCGTCTTCGGCAAGACGAAGGAGGCCCGGGCCAAGCGCTGGAACGAGGGCGGCATGACGATCCGCACCACCCTCGACCCGCAGACCCAGAAGGCCGTCCAGAAGTCGATCACCGATCACGTCTACCAGACCGACCCGGTGGCCACCGCCGTCTCGATCGTCCAGCCCGGCACCGGCAAGGTGCTCGGCATGGGCCAGTCACGACCGTACGGCTTCGGCGAGAACCAGACGCAGATCAACTTCTCCGCCGACCACGCCATGGGCGGATCCAGCTACGGCTTCCAGACCGGTTCGACCTTCAAGCCGTTCGTCGCGGCGGCGGCCCTGGAACAGGGCACCTCGCCGTACCAGACGTACCCCTCGCCCTACCGGATGCCGTACCCGGACTCGGTGGACAAGTGCAAGGGCACCTGGGAGAACTCCGAGGGCGACATGGTCAGCAACGAGAACCGGAGCGAGGTCGGCCCGTACGGGATGCGGGAGGCGACCGCCAAGTCGGTCAACACCTACTTCATCCAGCTGATCGGTGACGTCGGCATCTGCCCGGTGACCAAGATGGCCGCCAAGATGGGCGTGAAGCCCGCCGACGGCAGCAAGATGGAGCAGGTGCCGTCCATCGCGCTCGGCACCGAGGGCATGTCCCCGCTCACCATGGCGTCCGCCTACGCGACCTTCGCCAACCACGGCACGTACTGCTCCCCCGTCCTCGTCGAGTCGGCCACCGGCCCCGACGGCAAGGCCCTCCGGGTGCCCAAGTCGCAGTGCTCACGGGCGATGTCGGAGCAGACGGCCGACACGGTCAACTCCCTGCTGAAGGGCGTGGTCGAGGACGGCACCGGCAAGGAGGCCGGGCTGGACGGCCGGGACAGCGCGGGCAAGACGGGTACGACGGACGGGCGCCGGGCCGCCTGGTTCGTGGGCTACACCCCGAACATGGCCGGTGCCGTGTGGGTCGGCGGCCCCGGCACCAAGGGCGTCGACATGGAGAACATCACCATCGGCGGCGTCTACCACGACAAGGTCTACGGCGCCGACACCCCGGGCCCGATCTGGCGGGACGCCATGAACGGCGCGCTGGACGGCCGCGACGCACCGGCCTTCGCCCCCTCCGCGGCCGACGACAGCAGCACGGGCCCCGCCACCGGCACCGGGGACGACCACTCCGGCACGGGTCAGGGCACGCACAAGCCGGGGACGGGCAAGCCCGGGACCGAGAAGCCGGGCGGCGGGTCCCACAAGCCGGGGCACAACAAGCCCGGCAGCCCCAAGCCCGACCCGCTGCCCGGACTCTCCCTCCCGCCTGGCGTGATCGGCGGCGGGACCGGCAACGAGCAGCAGCCGGGGCAGTCCGGTCAGCAGGGACAGCCGGGTCAGCAGTAGGCGGTCACGGTTGTCAGATGCACGGAAGGGGCGCCCGACCACTGGTCGGGCGCCCCTTCCGTCGTTCCGTGCTGCGACCGGGCCTCAGCCCGCGAGCAGCCGCTTGACCGCGGCGGCCACCCGGCCGCCCTCGGCGCGGCCCGCCACCTTCGCGTTCGCGAGCTTCATCACGGCGCCCATGGCCTTCGGGCCCTCGGCGCCGCCGGCCTTCGCCTCGGCCACGGCCTCCGCCACGAGCGCGGAGAGCTCCTCGTCCGACAGCTGCTTCGGCAGGTAGTCGGCGAGCACCTCGCCCTCCGCGCGCTCACGCTCGGCCTGCTCGGCGCGGCCGCCCTTCTCGAAGGCGTCGGCGGCCTCGCGGCGCTTCTTCGCCTCGCGCGTGATCACCTTCAGCACCTCGTCGTCCGAGAGCTCACGGGCCACCTTGCCTGCGGTCTCCTCGTACCCGATCGCGGAGAGGGTGAGGCGGAGCGTGGAGGAGCGCAGCTCGTCGCGCGCCTTGATGGCGGACGTGAGGTCGTCCTGAAGCCTGGACTTGAGCGTGGTCATGCCGCAATCTTCGCATCCCGCACCCCCGTGTGCTCCGTATTAACCGCCGGGCGGCACCCCGGGCGGGCCGGGAACGGCGAACTCCCTTGCGCGGACCGGCCGGTGAGCCGGTACCCGCCGCAGTCTGCGACGATGGGCCCATGCGTGCGCGATACGGAGTACCCCTGGGCATCACGGCGGTCGGCGCGGCCGGCCTCGCCTATGCAGCCGGTTTCGAAGTCCGCTCCTTCCGGCTGCGGCGGGTCACCGTGCCCGTGCTGCCGCCCGGCATGCGGCCGCTGCGGGTCCTCCAGGTCTCCGACATCCACATGGTCGGGGGCCAGCGCAAGAAGCAGCGCTGGCTGCAGTCCCTCGCCGGGCTGCGCCCCGACTTCGTGATCGACACCGGCGACAACCTCTCCGACCCCGAGGCCGTGCCCGAGACCCTCGACGCCCTCGGCCCGCTGATGCGCTTCCCCGGCGCGTACGTCTTCGGCTCCAACGACTACTACGGGCCCAAGCTGCGCAACCCTGCGCGCTACCTGATGGAGCGGGCCACCGGGCAGCACGGCCTCAACGGCAACAAGCCGGTCGTCGGCGCGATCCACAACCCCTGGGAGGACCTGCGCGACGGCTTCGACCGCGCGGGCTGGGTCAACCTCACCAACACCCGCGGCTCGCTCAAGATCGACGGCATGGAGATCGCCCTCACCGGCCTCGACGACCCGCACATCAAGCGCGACCGCTACGCCCGGGTGACCGGCGGGCCGCAGGACGACGCCGACTTCTCGATGGCCGTCGTCCACGCCCCCTATCTCCGGGTGCTCGACGCCTTCACGGCCGACCGCTACCCGCTGATCCTCGCCGGGCACACGCACGGCGGCCAGCTCTGCATCCCCTTCTACGGGGCGCTGGTCACCAACTGCGACATCGACACCGGCCGCGTGAAGGGCCTCTCCACCCACCAGGCCGGCGGCCACCGCTCCTACCTGCACGTCTCGGCGGGCTGCGGGACGAACCGCTACACCCCCGTCCGCTTCGCCTGCCCCCCCGAGGCCACCCTCCTCACCCTCGTCGCCCGCGACTGACCCCGCCCGGAGCCCTGCAGGTGAGGCCCCGGGAAACCGGATTTCACCTACGGGCTCCGGTCCGCTAAAGTAGTCCTCGTTGCTCCGGCGGCCCGGGAAACCGGGAGACGGAAGCACATCGGGGTGTAGCGCAGCTTGGCAGCGCGCTTCGTTCGGGACGAAGAGGTCGTGGGTTCAAATCCCGCCACCCCGACAGAGCAGTATCAGGTCAGGGCCGGTTTCCTTCACGGGAAACCGGCCCTGATGTGTTGTGCGGGGCTAACTGCGTGACTACCGCTTTGCATCTTCCTTGAAGATGATGTCCATCACGAAGGCTCCCGTCTGGATCACGGGTCGGGTCTGCTTCCGGTAGACCTCCGGTGACGGCCGTCCCGGAGTGGCCAACCAGTCGCGAGACTCCTTCGAGCGGGAGCCCCTGCCCGACAAGATCGAGACGAAGGACGTCCGGCAGCGGACTCATTCGGACCTGAGAACAAACAGTGAAGCGCGCTTGAGGCAACCCCTCACGAGTTCGAATCCCGTCCCCCGCCAGTGCCTCATCAGGCACGTTGTCGATGGTCCCGCTGCAAACAGTGGGGACCATCGACGTTCTTCTCAGACGTCGCTCTCCCCAGAAGCGAACCGTGCTCCTGTTTCGACGTCGTCGTAGCGCACCCGGACATCCTGAATGCCGAGTGCGCGCATCAAGTCCGGAAGCCGGACCACGTACCGTCGCCCGGTCCTGCGCACCCGGCAGGGAAAGTCACCGTTCCTCACCCGCCGGTAGGCAGTGCTCGGGCTCAGGCTCAGAGCCTCCGCGGCCATGCGCAATCCGACCTCGGCGGGGAGTCCGAACATCGCCGAGAAGGACACTGACTCGTCACGCCGGTGCTTCATCATCCGGCCTCCTCAGCTCGAACAGGCAAGGCTGCTGACTCGGCTCCGTCGGCTTGTGATGGAATCCGGCACGCGGTTGGCCTTGTCGGGACCGGCGCTGTCGGCGGACAGTGCGCACGTGTGCCAGGAGACCCATGCGATACGCGAGCGCACCCAGTCGTTCGCCCTGCGCCCGCTGGGCGAGTGCACCGGACATCGCACCGACGTGCACAACCTCGTCCAGAGCGAAGGTCAGTGAATCGGGCACGACCGTCTCCGGCTTCGCATCCCACTCGCCGACTCCCGTCGCCGGCGTTTCCTTGGAGCTACGCCGCCCAGTCCGCCATCCTGCGGAAAATGCCGCATCGACCAAGTGCTCCTCGATCTCGGCTGCATCCGTATTCCCGACGGTCCGAGCAGCTTCCAGCACCCCCTGCAACAGAGCGGAGCAGACATCGGCGCGCTCGGCACCCGTACGGCGGGAGAGCGCATACGACGCTCGCCGCAGGCGGGGAGCGAGCAGGAACACCGCGATCAGCGTCCAGTCGTATTCCTGCCCGGTCGCCGCTTCTTCGCGCAGGTGACCGGCGACGTGCAGCCACGCGGTGGTTCGTTCGAGGCACCCGCGCTCACTGCGGGCTGTGCGGGACATCAGATCGTCCAACGTGCGCTCCGCTCCGTCGCAGAGTGTCGTGGGACACCGGGTCGTACGCCCGCACAGCGGCGCCGAGTCGGCGTACCGCTCCTCCACGGACCGGCAGATCCGGTCGAAGACATCATGTGCCGAGGGCATGCTCACCGATCGCCCCTTTCAGGAGTCGGGTCGAGGCCATCGGGTTCTGGTTCTGTACGGCGCCACCAGTCCGTCTCGTCCGCTTCGGACACCGTGCCGTCCGGTGTGACCTGCCAACCGGCGACGCGAGGAGGTCGGGTGGCTTCCTCTACCCTGTAGCCGTCCGGCTCACCGTGAGCACGTGGCGGCGCCTCCTCCCGTCTCTCCGCACGCATTCGCCTGCGGATGTTCTCCGCGGCCTCCTGCCGGCCGGCAGCTTCCGACATCTCCGCGAGGCGACGCAGGAACACCGCGCCTTCGACTGATCCTTCATCGATCCCCATGCTCGCCAGCAGGCCGGTCAACTGATCACCCATGGAGTGCTGGTACTCCACCGTCGGCCGGTGGGAAGGACTGGTCGCCGCGGCCTCCTCGCCGATCGGCTCCGGATGGTCGAAGCCGCCCGCCGGGTCGACCCCCGGCACCCCTGCATGAGGCTGCGTCATGACGCGGTAGTCCTCCGGTATCTCTTCGTCGTTGGCAGCCGCCGACAGGACCGTCAGAGGGGCGATCATCTCCACCGCGCGTTCGATCTGATCGTCGTGGCGGGCCATCCACCAGACGACCGCGCTGCCTGGGGTCTGCAGGACGTCGCCGCCGAGGTACTCGCGAACATTGCGTTCGTGCTGCTGGCGGCTCTCCCACGTGTCGACGGCCTTGCGCAGCCCCTCCAGTTCGTCGAGGTGCTCTCGGTCCATCGGCCGCAGGGTGAGCCGGATGTCCGTGGCAAAGGTGATCACCAGTCCCTCTGCATCGAGAACGGGCTGGCCGAGTTCGCTCTCCATGGAGTGCTCCAGGAACAGGCACCGGTTGGGGTGCTCCTCGGACGTCAGCCGCTGAACATGCCCCAGAACGGACGTCGAGGCCAAAGCACCGGGATTGCCGTGCGACAAGGGTCTGTCCTGATCGGCTGGTCGCCACCAGACGGTTGCCGAGAACAGGAACGGGCAGTCTGCAACGGAGCTTTCCACCGGTACCGAAACCACTGAGGTCGTCCGGTAGGGGCTCTCGGCAGGATGCTCCGGAACTACCTCCTCCGGCTCGGGAGCCGAGGCCCAAGGCTTTCTCTCGGAGCGCGGTACCCGTATGTCGATCAGGAGCGCACCGGCGCAGATCGTGGGAAGCAGATACCACACCCATATCGGCCAACCGTGGACGGCTGCCGTCACCAGCACGGCGGTCAGAAGGCCGACCGACAGGAAGCGCGTAATGTGACGGATCTTCATGTTCCTTCCCCCGTAACTCCTGCGCCAGGAGCGGAGGAGACGCCGCCGACTCCTTGTGCGCGATCAATTTGCCGGCAAAACACCTCTGCGATCCACGTTCTGTCCTCGCGTCGCGTGTGTCCGACGCTGTTGTCGACGGGTGAGTCGGCCCAGTCGTAGGTGGTGACGTAGAGCTGGTTCAGCAGGTCCCGGTCGCCCGAGGCCGCCAACAGCAGAGCGTCAAGCACCCGGTTGCTCGCTCTCCGCCGCGCCAGCAGACCGAGCCAGCGCTCTACGAGGGGGCGCCAGACGGCAACCGGTTTCCCTCCCATGACCACTCGCCATGCCAGCGCGAATGGCTGTCCGGGAGGTTCGATCGCCAGATGCACAGGATCCAGGAGAGCAAGGAGGACATCCAGATTCCCGCTCTCCGCCCCCGTTTTCGGCAACAACGGCATGACTGCGCGCGCGTACATTCGCCGGTTCCTGCCGGCGAGTCGCAGCAGTGCCACACGTGCCTCTTGCCTGAGTTCCCCGGCCGTATCCCGGCGCAAGGCGAGATGACGGAGTCTGACCACGGCCTGCTCCGGGTGCGTCACGGCGATGACATGCCGGCAGACACCGATCAGCACGCGTGCGAGATCAGGCCTCAGACTCCTTGCCGTCGCCCACTGGTAGACACGGAAACGGAAGTGGGTACCGTACTGTTCATGGCTGAGGCCCAGTTCCAGGGCCGTCGCGGCTGCGGCACTCAGCCTGCCGCCTACCGAGGACTGGGTCCATCTTTCGACGAGTACACACAGGTCCTCGGGCCGGCCGGTGGAGAGCACTTGTTCTGCGAACCGGCCGACGAGGCGACCACGGTCCTCCGGGCCCAGTTCCGGGACTTCTGCGCAGCGCCCCACCCAGTCCCGGAAAACCTCGCGAAGGTCCGGGAAGTTCTCCCAGAAGTGCCGTCGGACCGCAGCGTCGTAGGCAAGTCCTCCGAAGCAGACCCGTCCATCGGATTCCCGGATGAGGGACAGCTTTTCGAACTGCTCCCCCAGACCCACCTGAGCAAGTCTCGGCGTCTCGTCCTTCGGGTGTTCCGCGAGTTCGAGCAGTCGGCCCGCGGCACCCATGATCGTTTCCGCTGCCGCGCCGCTCATCATCGCGGCTGCCAGCAGCAACGCCCGCTCCGATCCGCTCCGATGCTCCCGCAACTGTTGCGCCACCTGCTGGGACCAGTTCGTCGCGGCAGCCAGGGCTTCGTCCCGCCAATGGACGAAGTCCGTGCCGTAGCGGGCTCCGTTCCGTGCTTGCACCACCAGCTCCGCCAGGCGGTCCAGCTCTCGCATCGGCGCGATGTCGAACATATGGCGCAGTTCGTCCGTGCTCAGCTGCTCGTACTCGAACCGCACGCGACGTACGCGCAAATGCCTGCTGAAAACCGCTCGCCCTCGGGGCCGTTCGAGGGGCACCGCGAGTTGGGCGAGCTCCGCGTCCAGCATCCACTCCAAGCCTGCCGGGAAGACAACGACCATGCGAGCACCGCGCCTTTCCACGAGTGAGCGGTATCTCATCAGCGTGCGCTGGGCCGCCGCGTATCCGTCCTCGGCCACGCGAGAGAGGTCCAGCAGGTAGCGGTCGTCGGGCGACGGATCTGGGCCCTCCTCCTTCAGATCCGCCTGCAGTTCCTCGATCCGGCCACCGTGTGCAGCCGGGTCTCCCAGCAACATCGTCGCCGCCGCGCGTCGGCCCGTCCCGGGAACACCCTGCAGAACCACCACCGCACCGGGGCGTGCCAGCAGTTCGGCCGCCCCGGCCGTAGCCGCGTGGGCGGACGAAGCACTGGGCCAGCCGGAGTTGGTACTCTCGTACGATCTCCAGCCGGTCAGTACCGGCTCTGGCCAGCGATTCTTCGCTCCCCATGAACCAGTGGTAGTTGTACTGGTTCCCTCCTCCACTGTGCAGAGGACCCTGCGGGTTGTTGACCGATGTACCGCCTGGACCAGTCAAAGCTGTCCGTCCTCGTCCCCGTGATGGTCGACCACAGGGTTCAGCCCACCGTTCTCGCTCGAGCCGTACAGACCGAGGCGCTGCTCACGAGCCTGATAGAGATGCCCGCTCCCGGTGTGGACGGGGCCTTGGGGCTCACTGACGAAAGTCCCGGAGAAGTCACCGTTGAGGTTTCCGATGCCGCCACGCTGGCGGTGCTTGATCACCTTTGCCCGCACCCTGGCACCGCCGGAAGCGCCCGCATCCTCCTCACGCTCGTCGTCCGATGCGGTCGAGGGCGATCGGTAGTTGTTGCTCTCAACGGATGCGGCGAGTTCGGGCGATAGCTTCACGAGGTCGTCGGCCAGCCTCGTCAGATCGGCTTCGGCATTCCGGTGGTTGAGCCGCCGGTACTGGCAGTCGGCGAGGTCCTTGATGTCCGCGGGGAGGTCCTCTTCAGCCAGCCGCTTCACTCCGCCGACCAGGAGAGGGATGACGACGGCCCCAGTCTCGAATGCTTCCCGGATTTCTCGCCGCGTCCAGTCGCTCTCGTCCTCCAGGGGGCTCCGGCCTCCGGAGCCCCCTGCCGTCAGCCAGCGAGGACCGATCACGGCCAGCAGCACATGACTGCGGCGGACTGCGGTGAGCAGTTCCTGGGGAAACCGGCTGCCCGGCCCGATCGACTTGCTCGCCCGGAAGACGTTCTCATTGCCGAAAACCCGGGAAAGTTCCCTGTCCACGAGTGTGGCGGTGGATTCCTCGTCGTCGGTCCGGTAGTTCACAAAGATCTGAGGCATGTGGGTCTCCGTTCTGAATGAAGTCGTCCGATGCGAAGGAGAATCGAAATTGCCACATAGAAGGGCGCGAGAGCCAGCCACCCGGAATGCAGAATTCTCGACCGGGTAGACAGTAAGTACCTGCAGTTTTCAACCGATAGGAATGGCAGAAATCCGGCCGCTACTGAGCGGGATTCAGCACATTGGCGAGAGCGGGCCGCAGACTGCGTACCGCCGCGTTTCCGTGGAACCGTGACCATTCACGGTCGAGCCGTCGTACATCGGTACGCACTGTGGCGGACGGGACGACGGCCATGAAGGAGAACAGTTCACGAGCCGTTTCGCAGGAGCTCTCGATCTCGCCTACCGTGGCAAGCGACAGGGCATGCCGCATGCCGTACCGCATACGGGTGTTCAGGGCATACGGCGCGATACGCCGGCACTCACGTTCCAGCTTCTCAGCCGCCTCGCGGGGACGGCCTAGGTCGTACAGGCACCAGCCGCTCACCATGGAGACGGGGTCGAGGAGTTGCTTCGTTCCCAGCACCGGACCGTCGGAGAGGTCTTCTGCCTGTCCGAGCAGCTCGCGCGCCTGCTCCAGAGCCTGCCCACAGGACCGTTCATCGCCGAGGAGCGCGTGCCCCTGGGCCTCACGCTGCGCCGCAAGGCCCCTGATCCGCGGCGGCGCGGTTCCGCGCTGCGCCTGCTGGGCCAGCGCGATCGTCCGGGACGCGTCTCCGCCGTAGTACGTGACGAGTGCGCGACGGACCAACGCGTAGTCCGCGAGGTGCTCGTCGCCGCCAGCCTGCGCCAGTTCGACCGCCTCGGCTGTAGCGCTCAGCGCCAAGGTCTCGTCGCCGCCCTCCTGTGCCATCCATCCGATGTACTCGGCGAACCGGGACGCCGTGACCAGCAGGCCAGCCCGAGAAGATCCGCTGCTCCGGGAGGCCAGCGCAATCACATTCGTCACCTGAGCGCGCAGGACGGGCAACATCGCGCCCGGCGCCAGGTTCTGACCCAACCGCTTCATCTGGTCGAGCTGATCCTGGAACAGCTCCCCCGGCGGCAGTTCCACGTCGCGCCCGCCGTCCATCAGGCCGGGGACGAGCAGCGAACTCATCCCTGCGGCCACCACCTGGCGACGCGCCGGCCGCGGCTTGGCCCCGGCGAGCCCCACCTCGGCGGCGTACGCCCTGCGCAGTCGTCCACCCGTACGGAAGTACACGTCACAGCGCTGCACCAGGTTCATGGCGGGGGGCTTGTCTCCCCGCTCGATCTTCGAGAGGTGCCCTCTGCTGTAGTTCGTCTCCTCGGCCAGTTGCTGAAGCGTCATACCGGCGGCCTCCCGCAGCCGACGCAACTCCGCCCCGAAACGTAATGGCACGTCCACGCCTCCGCCTTTCTTCACGACCCAGGTCGCCGAATTACTGTTCTACCTCTGACGGAGGAGAGTCTTACATGATCCGGCACCCGTTTCGCCAGGCAGGATAGAGTTTCATGTTTCCTATTTCGACGCACGCACGACACCGAATGATTCCAGCCACCTCATGCCACTGTTTCGCACGACTCAATGGCCGTAAAAGGCTGCTGACGGCCTGCTCAACTGGCTATCGTGACTCCGGGCCGGACTGAAGGGGGACGTATGCTGCCGGAGAGATTGCGCGCTATCGCGGCCGAAGCAGGAATCGCCGTCGTGGCGACGGCGGGAACGGCGCTCTGGCCGTCTTTTGAACCGCAGATCGCATCATGGCTCGCCCAGTGCGAAAGGGAGGCCGAGCGTACAGGAGTCGCCCGGCTGGCGGAGACTGCGGCCGCCCTGCAGACAGCCAGCAGCGGCTGTTCCGCAAGCATCACCGCTCAGCACGCGCTGAGTTGGCAGGCCTACTTCACTGAGACGTTGGAGAAGCTGCAGGCCGACGCACGCATGCAGGCGGCGGAGCGTCTTCAGCGTCTTGTGCACGAGCACTCGGCCTCCTCCACTGGCCCGTCTCCGGCCTCCGGCGCCGTCACCGGAGAGAACGTACGTATCCAAGCCGACCATCATTCATTCGCCGCAGGCGTGGTGAACGGGGAAGTGCACATGACTTCCCCTTCCGTCCCGGACCCGACGCGGGGCTGAACGGACCGGGTGATTCAGGCCCACTCGCTCCACACCGTCCTGATCAGAAGGTGCTGCCCTCCGCCGCAGGTGAGGCCCTGACCGGGCAGCCGCTGCACGTTCAGGCATCCGACAACGCCGCCGCCGTGGGCGTCGTGCAGTACCTCCTGTTCGGAGCACAGCAGGCGGAGGGCGCGGCCCCCGACCTCTCGGCAGGGCGCGATCCATCCGAGCCGGACGTCGCCACCGACTGGCGGGCCGTTCAACAGGCTCAACGACGCTTCCTCCGGCGCGCAGAACGCGTACGGCCACCGTTCGGACTGGCCGCGCGACCTCAGGCGCAAGAGCTGTTCGACCGCCTGATCGCAGGAGGAGACGGGCCGTCCACGGTGGTGTGCGACGGACCGGCCGGCATGGGCAAGTCCACGGTGGCAAGCGAGGTCATCTGCATGGCGGCAGCTCATGGGTGGCCGGTCCTGCCCTTCCGGATGGACGAAGTGGAGGCGACCGACCGCACTGCTGGATCCGTAGGCCGTCGACTCGATCTCCCCGCCTGCCCCGCAACGTTGATCGCCCGGGTGGCCAAGGGCTCTCCGGCGCTGCTGGTGGTGGACCAACTCGACGCGGCGAGCACCTACAGCGGCCGCATACCCGACGTCTTCGAAGCCGTGGACGAAATGCTGGAGGTGCTCTCCGGCGCACCGAACGTCAAGGTCGTCTTGGTGGCACGGACGATCGACGTCGAGAAGGACCCACGGCTCACCAGCCTGGTCGGCCAGGAAGGCGTCGTCGAACGGTTCTCACTCGGTCGGCTGGAGGACCATGCCGTGCGCGCGGTGCTCGAGGCCAGCAGCACGCCGTCGCTGTCACTGGGCGCCAAAACGCTGGCTCTCCTGCGCACCCCGCTGCACCTTGCGATCTTCTGCCGCTTGTCGGCGCGAGCACGGACCACCGCGTACGGAAGCCTCCAGGAGCTCTACGACCAGTACACCGACGAAACCCGGCGCGAGGCGGAGCGAACCCTCTCCCATGAGGCGTGGCAGGCCATCATTCACCGGCTCGTCGAGGAAATGAGCCGTCGCGAGACCATCACGGTCCCGTACGCCGTCCTGGACCGGTTCGCCAGGACCGACGTAGCCGTACTCGTCTCGGGAGGGATCCTGCTCCATGCGGACAAGCGCGTCGGGTTCTTCCATGAGACGTACTTCGACTATCTCTTCGCGCGAGCCTTCGTACTGATGGGCAGGGACCTCCACGACTTCCTCGCGACGAGCGGGCAGGCTCTTTTCCGCCGGGCCCAGACACGGCAGGTCCTGGAACATCTGCGTGACACAGACCGCGATGCGTTCAGGGACACGGCGGTTCGTCTTCTCGGGTCGGACGTGGTCAGGCCCCACCTGCGGTTCGTGGTTCTTGCAGTGCTCGAACAGCTCGATGCCACGTGCGAGGACTGGGTCGCGGTAGAGCCCTACGCGTGGGGAGAAGACGTCACTGCGAGCAGGCTGCGCAACCTGTTGGGGCTTTCTGCCTGGTTCAAGGCCGCTGACACCGGCAACTGGGAAAGATGGCTGGCCGACCCTCAGCTGGCACCGCTGGTCTTCCCTCAATTGACCTGGTGTGCGGCGGAGTCGGCCCGGCTGGTGGAACTGCTCGAACCGTACCGGGACGCCGACGGTCCTTGGCGGCAGCGTCTGCTCGACTGGGTCACCACACGGCCTTCGCTGTTCTCGGCGGAGCTGGTGCTCGCCTTCATCGAACGGGGCGACTTCGATGACGTGCCCGGTAGCGGTGACATTGCGGGCAGGCGTTTCTGGGAACTCTTCGAGCATCTGGGCGAGAAAGATGCGCTCTCGGCTATCCGTCTGTTGGGAAGCTTCCTGAACCGCGGATTGCAGCACACTGTCGCGACAGGGGAAGGCGATCCTTTCGCGTCGGGCCATCTTCCCGTACCGCTTGGCTCACATCTGGAGACGGTTGTCTCCGAGGTGGCCGAGGCTGCTCCTGCAGCCATGCTTGAGCATGTCCTGCCGTTCGTGATCGCTGTTGCGGAGGCCAGCCATGCTGCGCATCCGGGCAGGTCTGCGTGTCGCGCTCGATGGGCTCGTCAGCCTTCACCCATCAGCCCGGATTTCGATGAAGCCCTGTACTTGGCGGTGCATGACGCCCTGCGATTCCAGGCCCAGCAAGACCCGTCCTCTCTCACGGAGATCATGGGACCGTTGGCAGGGAGCAGCGCGAAGGCTCTGCGATTCCTTGCCTGCCGTACCTACGCCGTTTGGGATCGCCCTGACGAGGCGCTCGCCTGGCTGACGGGCAATGTCGAACGCCTTCGCATCGGCTGGTCGGACAGTCCTCACTGGGCTGCACGTGAACTCATCGCCAAGGCGACGCGTGACTGCGGGGAGCACCATTTGCGTCGGCTCGTCCAGCTGCTGCTCAATCACTTCCCCGACTGGGAACGTCACTCCGAGTACCGGAAGGCCTTCGGTCATACCCAGTACGTGCTCCTCAGCGGAATCGCCGAAGAGCGTCGGAGCGGTGAGGTGGCGAAACGTCTGGGGGAGCTGGAGCGGAAGTTCGAGCAGCAGCCCCCGACCGGGCCCCGCACCGTGGAAGCCCACTGGGTCGGGTCCCCGGTGCCGCCCTCCGCCAGCGAGCACATGACAGACGCCCAGTGGCTGCGAGCACTGAACAAGTACGACGAGGAGGGAGTCGATTGGAGCCAGGACCCTCCGACAGGAGGGGCGACCGAGTTGGCGTCCCTCCTGGAAACTCTGGCCAAGCAGCAGCCGGAGCGGTTCACACACCTCGCGTGCTCTTTCAACGCAAGCATCCCGCCGCCCGCTTACCGTGCTGTGATCAATGGCGTCGCCGGCAAGGTGGACGCCGACCGCCTGCTGGACCTCTGCGCGCATGCCGTCAGGCACATCGGATCGGAGATAGGACGAGACGTCTGCTCAGCAATACGCATCGCTGCGCCGGAAGCGGCGGAACACCCCGTTACCTTCGACCTGTTGCGCAGGTTCGTCCAGGATCCGCACCCCGACTCCGAAGTGGCCCGAGTCGATACAGGATCCGGCTCGTACACCTACGCCGGTGACCTGCTGGCCGCAGGGGTGAACTCCACGCGCGGGGAGGCCGCGCTCGCGATCAGCTCCCTGCTGAGGACGACGGGCGCCGCTGTCCAGGACCTCCTCCCGATGCTCGACCGACTCGCTCACGATCCGATCATGGCCGTTCGGGCCTGCGCGGCAGAGGCCGTGACCGAGCTCATCCGCCACGCTCCGGAGGTCGCCCTCGATCTCACAGAAGGCCTGTTCGCAGGCGTTCCCGTCGACATCCACGAGGCACGAACCACCCACATTCTGCTCACTCGGGCCTTGCTCCGTGATACGGAACGCTTCGCACCGGAATTGGCCAGGGGTCTCGCTGGCTCCGCGACTGCCGCTCAACATGCGGGAGTTACCTGGGCCGTTCTTGCGATGCAGAGGAAACTGCTGCCCTGCATGCCTGCGAGCATCGCCGACCTCACTCTGGCGGCTCGCGAAGGGGCTGCCAAGGCTGTCGCCAGTGATCCTGCTTATGGCGCGTCCCTGCTTCAAGAGATGTTCCACGACGACGACTCGGCAGTCCGCACAGCGGCAGCACACTCCCTCACCGGGATGGCGTCGCTGCCACCAGACATCGCGGACGATCTCATCGATTCTTTTCTCACCAGCCCTGCTTTCCCGGAGCATCCAGAAAGGCTGGCTCGCGCGCTTGCTCAAACGACGCTGCGGCTGCCGTCTCGGGCACTTGACGCGTGCCGGGCATTGGCGACGTTCTCCGGAGAGGGCAGCAGGGTCGGACGACGCGGATACGCATTGATCCAGCGCTACCTCATTGATGTAGTGCTGCGCCTGTACCGCCAGGGGAATCCCTCGACCCGAGCCCAGTGCCTCGACATCATCGATGACCTCTACCTCGTGAACGCGCATGAGCTGACCGACGCGCTCTCCGACGAGCGCTGAACCCGCTCGGCCTCCCGGCCAAGCCCCCGGCACCCGTGCCGCCCCCAGACTCTCCCCGCCGCTAAGGCTTCCGCCATCACGGTCTCGTCCGACAGGCACGCCTCTCGTACCGCCACGTCCGCTCCAGCCGGTGTGATCGGGGAGCGGTTGAAGGTGCTGACTGCCCAGGCGTCCGTGGGAGAGAGGAGAACTGCATCAGGAACGGCAGGCACACGATGTGCCAGGTGTCGGCGAGCCGTTGAGGAGTGGCGTCGGGTTCCATGGGGAGCCAGCCCAGGGAATCAGAGGATCAGTCCGCCCAGAGCCTCGTGCCCCGTGCCGAGTGCTGTCAGAGCCAGCCAGCCGTAGCCGCAGGGGGTGACGCCGGTCAGGTCGCCCGGACGTCGGTGCCGCCCGCCGGGTCCTGGAGGAAGAGCCGGGCCTCACCGCACTTCAGGCTGAGGCGTTCCAGAGCGCCCGTCCATTCGTCCCAGTCGACGCCGACCACGGAGTCGAGGTTGCCGGACACCAGCCACCAACCGCCCAGTTCGGGCATGACGCCAGAACGATGGGAGTCAGCCTTGTTGGCTGGCTCCCATGTGTTGCTCCTATCTCCACCTCGCCCGAGGCGCCCCAGGTCAGGCCTTGGCTCGCTTCTATACGTCTCAGGCACGTCACGTCCCGGGCGCAAATGGCGAGAAGCCGCCAAGCAGGAGGAGAGCCATGTCGCCTCGGAGCGGTTGATGATCAGGTCGGCCACGGTGATCACCCCTTCCATGGGCCCGTCGAGCCGTATCGAATGATCACCGACCCGGACCATCTCCCAGTCCACGTCACTGTGCCAGAGCCTGGCGGTCTTGTCGCCCCGCCGCTGGGCGAAAACGAGCTCCTCGCCGTACTCATTCATGAAGTAGCCGACGTAGTCCTTGCCACTGATGGCGCCACCGCAGAGCCTCGCCAAGAGCGGCTCGATCGCGGGAGAGTCGTCGTTCATGCCGTGTGTCCCTCAACTTGGCCGGAGGTCTGCTCGACCGACGAGAGCGCCAGCATCCGCTCCACAGACTCCAGCAAGGTCTCGTAGGTGATCACTTCTATACGAGCCATATGCGTGTTATAGGTCCGCAGCGTGTCCGCGACCTGCTGGGGTGTGACCCCCTCACTCACGTACTGCGGATGCCCAATCACGACAGTCGCGGAAGCCCTGCGCGTGTCGACCCCGTACCGCGCGAGGATGGTTTCACGGCCCTCGTCCAAGGTCCGTAGATAGTTCTGCGCCTGCGAGACCGCGCGGTGGACCGGGGCGCCCAGCATGAGTTGGCCACTGGGCCGGATGACCAGTTTCTCGATGTTGGCGCGCTTGAGTTCCACCACATGCAAGGAACCGTCTCCTCGCAGCAGCGGAATGTCGAGAATGGTGTCCGGGGTGTACTGGCGGCGGGCCAGCTCAGCCACGAAGGCACCACCGAAGATCCACTCCTGGTTCTTCAAGCAGGCGTGGAGGGCACCCTCGGAGCTCTCAGGACGGTCCACTGCAACGCGCAGGGAGGCGAGGCCCGCCCGCCTGGCCCGCAGTTCCAACAACTGAGCCAGCATTCCAGCATCCGCGTCTTCCAGGAAATCGCTCATCATCCGGGCGGTCTCGGCGGAGGCCGGCCGGGGCAGATCCCGCAGGATCAGCTCCATGTGCCCGTACGCCTGGAGGCGCTTGAGATACTTGGTGGACAGTTGGATTCCGCCCTCTCCGCCTCCGATACCCAGATGGCCGGCGGACCGGGCGATGCCGCGGAAGAGAGCAAGGACGTCGGTGACACTCGCATTGGGATTCTCGGCGCGCAGCGCTTCCAGGGCGGACACGGCTCGATCGGCGCCCATGGCAGTCATTCGCCGCATGAACTCCTCGCTCCGCTGCCGTGCCTCCGCGTCGTAGTAGTTCTCAATGGTGTCGAGGAAGAGCTCACCGCCCGCGTAACCGGCGAACCTCTGGAAACGCTGAGCTAGCGCGAACTCCTCATGGAGCAGGCACTCTTGGGCCACATCCTCCAGGGCGTTCACCAGCGGTCTTCCCTTACCGTACGTCCCTCCAAAGCCATCACCCATGATGCGCAGCACCGCGTCGATCCGTTCACGCACGCCAGCGTGCTCGGTGAGTTTTCGCGCTTCTTCGACCATGAGCCTGAGCGAGTAGCTGGACCGGAATATCGCCATAGCGGGACCATAGGAGTCGGCACTGACAACGTCGGCTCCGACAGCTACGGGTTGCAGCGGTCGGAGCAGGAGGCACAGCACCTCCAGGCACCCGTAAATACCCGAGTTGTTCCGCCGTTCAAGCCAGTCGTCTTCCACGCTTGCTGCTCCGCTCCGAAGCACCCCTTACCGCTTGCCCGCCGCCGAACTCGGTATCCACCTCCCCACCGAGATCGCCCCCACGTAGCCGCAGGTTGTACCGCCTGGGAGCCATTTGGGAGCCGACTCACTCCCCGAGCCCCGGCAAAGCCACGCCACCCCAACCCGCACCAATGCCCTGGCCTGCGACTAAACGATCAGGGCCTGTGACGATCTTCCCCGAACCTCATTCGGGACGAAGAGGTCGTGGGTTCAAATCCCGCCACCCCGACACGCCAGGTCAGGGCCTTGATCCAATCATTGGATCAAGGCCCTGACTCGTTTTGGAGCCGTACGGAAGGCCCGGGGGCCGTCCCCCGGCGGTGAAGTCCCGCCGCGGGCGCGAGGTTTCGCCGGTCAAGCGCGGGCCCGCCCCGTCCCGCCCGCCAACGGACCTCCGGATTCCGGAAGTTATCCACAGGCTCGGCGGGATGTCGGCGGCTCGGCGCAGAATGGGGGCATGACCGAGAGCAACGCATCCATGCCGGACTGGGAGAAGCGCTTCCGGGCGCCGCGGACGGGGCTGCCCGGGTGGGCGCAGGACGCCCCGGAGCGCTCGCTGTTCGCCTCGAACGCCACGGGCACCTTCGAGCTGTACGCCTGGGACCGCGCCACGGGCGGGCAGCGGCAGGTCACGGACCGGCCCCAGGGGACGACGAGCGGCAGGCTGTCGCCGGACGGGGCCTGGATCTGGTGGTTCTCGGACACCGACGGGGACGAGTTCGGCGCCTGGGTGCGCCAGCCCTTCCACGGCGGGGAGGACGAGCCCGCGACGCCCGGTCTCGATCCCTCCTATCCGGACGGCCTGGCCCTGGGCCGGGACGGCTCGGCGGTCGTCGGCCGGTCCACGGAGCAGGGCGGCTCCAGCATCCACGTGGTGCGCCCGGGAGAGAAGCCCGTGGAGATCTACCGGCACCGGCAGTCGGCCGGGGTGGGCGCGCTGTCCCACGACGCCTCGCTGATCGCCGTCGAGCACACCGAGCACGGCGACGCCATGCACGCGGCGATCCGCGTGGTCCGGGCGGACGGCACGCCCATGGCCGAACTGGACGACACCCGGGGCGGCACGGTGGAGCTCGGCCTGTCCGCGCTGGGGTTCGCCCCGGCCGACGGCGACTCCCGGCTGCTCGTCGGGCACCAGCGGCGCGGCCGCTGGGAGCCGATGCTGTGGGACGCCCTGACGGGCGAGGAGACGGCCCTGGCCGTCGATCTGCCGGGCGATCTGGACGCCGACTGGTTCCCGGACGGCTCCGCCCTGCTGATCGACCACAGCTACCGGGCCCGCAGCGAGCTGTGGCGCTACGAGCTGGCGAGCGGTGCACTGACCCGGCTCGACACCCCGCAGGGCACGGTGTCCGGCGCGCTGCCGCGCCCGGACGGGACGGTGGAGTTCCTCTGGTCGTCGGCCGCCGAGCCGCCGGTCGTGCGCTCCACGGCGGGCCACGTCGTGCTGAGCTCGCCCCCGGGGCTGCACGGGATCGCCGAGGCCCCCGGTTCGGTGCCGGTCGAGGACGTGTGGGTGGAGGGCCCCGGCGGCCCGGTGCACGCCCTGGTGCAGCGGCCCGCGGGTGAGGGCCCCTTCCCGGTCGTCTTCGACATCCACGGCGGCCCGACCTGGCACGACAGCGACGCCTTCGCCGCCCAGCCGGCCGCCTGGGTCGACCACGGCTTCGCGGTCGTGCGCGTCAACTACCGCGGCTCCACGGGCTACGGGCGGGCCTGGACGGACGCGCTCAAGCACCGGGTGGGCCTCATCGAACTGGAGGACATCGCGGCGGTCCGGGAGTGGGCCGTGGCGTCGGGGCTCGCGGACCCGGCGCGGCTGGTGCTGGCCGGCGGCTCCTGGGGCGGCTATCTGACGCTGCTCGGGCTGGGCACCCAGCCCGGCGCCTGGGCGCTGGGCCTGGCGGCGGTCCCCGTCGCCGACTACGTGACGGCCTACCACGACGAGATGGAGGTGCTGAAGGCCCTGGACCGCACCCTGTTCGGCGGCACCCCGGAGGAGGTGCCCGAGCGCTTCGCCGCCTCGTCGCCGCTCACCCATGTCGACCGGGTCCAGGCGCCGGTCTACATCTCCGCGGGGGCGAACGACCCCCGGTGTCCTATACGCCAGATCGAGAACTACGTGGAGCGGCTCGCGGAGCGCGGCCACCCGCACGAGGTGTACCGCTACGACGCGGGGCACGGCTCGCTGGTGGTGGAGGAGCGGATCAAGCAGCTCCGGCTGGAGATCGCGTTTGCCGAGCGTCATCTGGGCCGTCCGGACCGCCGTCCGGACCGTCGGGGGTGATGCCGAGCTCCGCGTCCCGCAGGGCCTCGACCTCGCGGCGGAACAGCCGGAACCACATGAAGACGACGAAGCCCGCGAAGACGAACCACTCGCCGGTGTAGCCGAGGTTCTGGAAGGCCTTGAGGTCCAGGCCGCTGTTGGGCGCGGCGGCCGGGGGCACCGGGACCATGGGCCCCGTCGCGGTGGGCGCGGTGATCCACGCGTCGTACACCTGGTACGGCACAAGGTTCACCAGCGAGGCCGCGCTGATCACGCCGAGCTGCCCGGCCGGCAGTCCGCCGGAGGCGTTCACGCCCTTGGCGGTCGGGCTCTCCGAGGCCTGGAGCGCACCGGTGACGGTGACGTCCCCGGCCGGCGGGGCGGGCACCTTGGCGGTGTCGGCAGGGGAGTTCGCGTCGCCGGGCAGCCAGCCGCGCACGACGGGCAGCGCCTTGCCGCCGTCCGCCCGCAGCAGGGTCAGCACGTAGAAGCCCTCGCGGTCGTCGAGCTGCCGGCCCGGTACGAGCAGTTGGTGCCCGGTGTCGTAGCGCCCGGTGGCCCGGGCCTGGCGGCCCGAGGTCACAGTGGTCACGGGCAGCAGCTCGGCCAGCGGTTCGGCGGCCGCGGTGCGGGCGTCCTCGGCCTGGGTCTGCTGTTCACGGTGCGAGTCGACGCGCGTCTCGAAGCGGCCGAGCTGCCACGTGCCCATGAACAGGCATACGGGGATGGCCAGCACGGTGAAGACGTTGATCCCCCACCAGCGGGGAGTCAGCAGGAACCGATACACACCACCACGGTACGGGCCGCGCCCGGCGGGGCGGCACCGGCCCCTGCACCAGCGGCGGCTTCAGGCCGTGAGCGGGGGGTGGGTACGGTGCGCGATCGTGCCCGGAAGGGGCGCGGGGCAGTTGCATCGTACGGCTCCGCCGCGGGGGCGCGACCGGCCACGGCGAGCCCGCAGTCGGCGCACTGCGCTCCCGCGGAGCGCTCAGGCGGTGGGCGCGGCCGCCAGGGCGCCGGTGCGGAAGATCGTCCCGGCGCAGGCGTCGGGGAGCGTGGCGTCGGCGGCCTTGGGCTCCCCGACGTCCGGGGTGTGGCTCAGCACCACGCCGGACGGTGCCTGCGTCGGCGAGGAGACGTCCTGGACCTGCGACTTGTCCGCGGCCACGGCCGGGGGCGCGGCGGTGGCGGAGCCGGAGTCCTTGGCGGGCGACGGGGTGGTTACGCCGGGCTTGGCGCAGCCGCTCGGCCCGCCGTCGGCGGACGGCACGAAGGCGAATCTGATCTCGTACGCCTGGCCGGGCTGGAGGATGACCTGGCTGGGCTCGGTGGCCGGGTCGGGCAGTCCGGTCGCGGCGTCGCCGGTGGTGTGGTTCACGACGGTGATCCGGGAGTTCTCGCTGCCGCCCGCCGAGTGGGCCGCGACCACGCCCTCGCCGGCCACCGAGCAGACGCTGCCGGAGACGTTGACGACGCGGAAGGTGCCGTAGACACGGCCGTCCTTGTCGGGGGTGCCGACGACGCCGGAGCCCTTGCCGAGCTGGTTGCGGTCGCAGGTGGGCGAGGTGGCGGCGAGGGTGGACCGGTGCTCGGGGCCGGGGAGGGGCGCGGAGCCCGTGGGGCCCGCGGTGCTGCCGTCCTTCCGCTGCGCCTCGTCCTCCTCCTTCCGGTGCCCGTCGTGCCGGCCGGGGTCGGGGCTCGCTGTGGGGTTCGGCGGGCCCGGGGCCGGCACGCCCCTGCCGTGCTCGCCCTCGGTCCCGCCGTGCGGGCGCTGGTGGCTGCTGGCGGCGTTGGCCTGGTGGTCGTCGGTGGTGTCGGCCGTGGTGGCGGCGTGGATGAGGGCCGGCAGGGCGGTGGCGCCGAGGACCACCGCGGCCACCGCGCCCGCGACGGCCTGCCGGCGGCGCGTCCGCCGGGCGGGCACGGCCCGCTGCAGGTACTCGAGGGCGTCCTCGGCGGGTTCGATGTCCTCGACGGCGCCCTGCAGGAGCCGCCGGAGCGTCTGTTCGTCGATCTCCCGGGGACCGTCGCCGCCGGGATCCCGGCGCTCGTCGTCGGGGAAGTGCCGGTTCATACAGGGGCCTCCATGGCGACACGGAGGGCCGCGATACCGCGCGAGCCGTACGCCTTGACCGAGCCGAGCGAGAGACCGAGGGTCTCCGCCACCTGGGCCTCGGTCATATCGGCGAAGTAGCGCAGGACGAGCACCTCGCGCTGGCGGCGCTGCAGTCCACGCATGGCTTTGATCAATTGGTCGCGCTCCAGCTGTTCGTACGCCCCCTCTTCGGCACTGGCCATGTCGGGCATCGGCTTGGACAGCAGCTTCAGTCCGAGGATGCGGCGGCGCAGGGCGGAACGGGACAGGTTCACGACAGTCTGCCGCAAATACGCCAGGGTCTTCTCCGGGTCCCGGACGCGGTTGCGCGCGGAGTGCACCCGGATGAAGGCCTCCTGCACCACGTCCTCGCAGGAGGCGGTGTCGTCGAGGAGCAGGGCCGCGAGGCCGAGCAGCGACCGGTAGTGCGCCCGGTAGGTCTCGGTGAGGTGATCGACTGTGGTGCCCGCTGCCATCGCCTCGTCAGCGTCCCCACGCTGCTGGGGCACCTGGGGCGGGAGCTGGGCGGGACGGGGGGCGGACCAGGGGGCGATCACCGGTATACCGCCCGGCGAGCCGGCACGCGGACGCACGGAGGTGCTGCCGCGCCTCGGGGCGGTTGCGATGCTGATGACCTCTGCCACGCCTGTTGGACACGCTTCCCCCCGTCAGGGTTGTACGCGCAAGGCATCGCGGTCGACGACGCACCGTATGACGAGGCGTCATATGCCCTCATGCGTACCAGCTCTTCCTCAATGCCCCGGTTCTGCACCGCCGTTTTGCACCGCCGAAGAGGACGGCAACAAAGACGCTCCCCGGCCCTGCGGCGGTTGCAGCCGGTCGGGGAGCGCATCGTCGAACAGATCGTCCGCCCAGTTCAAGAGGTCTGGACCAACGAGTTGATCACACGACCTTTACACTTCCCGTCGATATTACGGAGCGGTCAGCTCGGCCGCCACGAGTTCTGCGATCTGCGCCGCATTGAGCGCAGCCCCCTTGCGCAGATTGTCCCCGCAGACGAAGAGGTCGAGGACCCGGGGATCGTCCGGGGAACGCCGCACCCGGCCCGCCCAGACGGGATCGGTGCCCACCACGTCCGCGGGCGTCGGGAACTCCCCCTCGGCCGGGCTGTCGCAGACCACCACGCCGGGGGCGTTCGCCAGGATCTCGTGCGCCCGCTCGACCGTCACCGCGTTCTCGAACCGCGCGTGCACGCTCAGCGAATGCCCGGTGATCACCGGTACGCGCACACAGGTCACGGAGATCCGCAGGTCCGGGCGGCCGAGGATCTTGCGGGACTCCTCGCGCACACCGGTCTCCGCGGAGGACCAGCCGCCCTCCGCGGGCGACCCGGCCCACGGCACCACGTTCAGGGCCACCGGCGCCGGGAAGGGCCCCGTCGCATCCCCGACCGTGCGCCGCACATCGCCCGGGTGCGTGCCCAGCTCCGTACCGGCCACGGCCGCGAGCTGCGCGCGGAGCGCCGCCACGCCGGCCTGCCCGGCCCCCGACACCGCCTCGTACGAGGAGACGACCAGCTCGCTCAGCCCCAGCTCCGCATGGAGCGCGCCCATCGCGGCGATCAACGGCAGCGTGGTGCAGCCGGGCCCGGCGACGATGCCGCGCGGACGCACCCGGGCCGCGTGCGCATTGATCTCGGGCACCACCAGCGGGACCTCGGGGTCCATCCGGAACACGGCGGACGTGTCCACCGCGACCGCGCCCTTGGCGACGGCGACCGGCACCCACCGCGCCGCGACCTCGTCCGGAACGGCGAACACGGCCACGTCGACGCCCTCGAAGACGCCCTCGTCCAGCGCCCGGACCTCGCTCTCCGCGCCCCGCACGGACAGCGTCCGGCCGGCCGAACGGGCCGAGGCGGCCAGCCGGATCTCGCCCCAGATGTCCGCGCCGCGCGAGAGTAGTTCGAGCAGAACCGCGCCGACGGCGCCGGTCGCGCCGACCACCGCGAGCGCCGGCCTGCGCCCGTCCCCGGCGCCGGTGCCGACGACGGCACCGGCCTCCGGGCGGGCGGCCGTCATCGGCCGGTGCCTCCGTAGACGACGGCCTCGTCGTTCTCGCTGTCCAGGCCGAACGCGGTGTGGACGGCGCACACGGCGTCGTTCACGTCGTCGGCACGGGTGACGACCGAGATCCGGATCTCGGAGGTCGAGATCAGCTCGATGTTCACCCCGGCGTTCGACAGCGCCTCGAAGAAGGTCGCCGTCACCCCCGGGTTCGTCTTCATGCCCGCGCCGACCAGCGAGATCTTCGCGATCTGGTCGTCGTAGCGCAGCGAGTCGAAGCCGACCTTCGCCTTCGTCCGCTCCAGCGCCTCGATCGCCTTGCGGCCCTCGGTCTTGGGCAGGGTGAAGGAGATGTCGGTCAGGCCCGTGGACGCGGCGGAGACGTTCTGCACCACCATGTCGATGTTGATCTCGGCGTCCGCGATGGCCCGGAAGATCGTCGCGGCCTCGCCCGGCTTGTCCGGAACCCCGACGACCGTGACCTTCGCCTCGGAGGTGTCGTGTGCGACGCCCGAGATGATCGCCTGCTCCATCGGCTCGTCCCCTTGCGGTTCGTTGCTGACCCAGGTGCCCTTGAGGCCCGAGAAGGACGAGCGCACGTGGATCGGGATGTTGTAACGGCGTGCGTACTCGACGCAGCGGTGCAGCAGCACCTTGGAGCCGGAGCTCGCCAGCTCCAGCATGTCCTCGAAGGAGATCCAGTCGATCTTGCGGGCCTTCTTCACGACCCGCGGGTCGGCGGTGAAGACCCCGTCGACGTCCGTGTAGATCTCGCAGACCTCGGCGCTCAGCGCGGCCGCGAGGGCCACCGCCGTGGTGTCGGAGCCGCCCCGGCCCAGCGTGGTGATGTCCTTGCTGTCCTGGGAGACACCCTGGAAACCCGCCACGATCGCGATGTTGCCCGCGTCGACGGACTGCTGGATCCGGCCCGGCGTGACATCGATGATGCGCGCCTTGTTGTGGACCGAGTCCGTGATGACACCGGCCTGGCTGCCCGTGAACGACTGCGCCTCGTGACCCAGGTTTTTGATCGCCATCGCCAGCAGCGCCATGGAGATCCGCTCTCCGGCCGTCAGCAGCATGTCGAACTCCCGCCCGGCAGGCATCGGCGATACCTGCGCAGCGAGATCGATCAACTCGTCCGTCGTGTCGCCCATCGCGGAAACCACGGCGACCACCTGGTGGCCGTTCTTCTTGGCTTCCACGATTCGCTTGGCAACCCGCTTGATGCCCTCGGCATCGGCAACGGAGGAGCCTCCGTACTTCTGCACGACAAGGCCCACGTGCGCTCCTCGCAGCTCTGTGTTTTGCGGTCGCCTGCAGTCTAACGAGCAGCAGGAATCGGCCATGGTGACGCCGCATGATGAGACGTGCGGCCCGCGCGGGCCCGGACGATTTGCGGCCGGACGCGCCTTGTACGACAGGCCTTCGGAAAGGCCTCCGGAAAGCCTGTCGTCAGAGCTCCGTCAGGACTTCGCCGACCGCAGCCCCAGCGGGCCCGCGATCTCCGCCGCCATGACCCGGCCCGCCTCCTCGGCCAGTTGCTCCTCGGCCACCGCGTCCGTGTCCAGGCCGTCCAGCTCGTCCAGCGGCTGGTCCAGCCGGACGTGCGCCACCAGCGACTGCAGCGCGCGCAGACAAGCCGACGCCGTGGGGCCCCAGTTGGAGAGGTAGGAGAACTGCCACCACCACAGGGCCTCGTTCACCCGGCCGTCGCGGTAGTGGGCCATGCCGTGCCGCAGGTCGGTGATGATGTCGGCGAGGTCGTCCGAGATCCGGCTGGCGACGGGGGCGCTGCGCGGCACGTACGGGTCGAAGACCTCGGAGTACACGTCCACCGGGTCCAGCATCGCCGCGAACCGCTCGCGCAGCTCGTCGACGTCCGGCTCCGGGCCGACGTCGGGCTCGTAGCGCTCGTCCGGGACGAAGTCCTCGTGCGCACCGAGCCGGCCGCCGGTGAGCAGGAGCTGGGAGATCTCCAGGAGCAGGAAGGGGACGGCGCTGTCCGGCTCGTCGCCGCGGGAGACCTCGGCGACGGCCACGATAAAGCTCTCGATCGAGTCCGCCACGGAGACCGCGAAGTCGTCCGGAGCGCGCTTGGCATCGTGCAGCGTTGCGTCAGACATCGAGAAGTCTTCTCCCTTCGAAGGCACGCCCCAGCGTGACCTCGTCGGCGTATTCGAGATCTCCGCCCACCGGCAGCCCGCTCGCCAGCCTGGTGACCTTCAGCCCCATGGGCTTCACCATGCGCGCGAGATAGGTGGCTGTGGCCTCGCCCTCGAGGTTCGGATCGGTGGCCAGGATCAGCTCGGTGACCGACCCGTCCGCGAGCCGCGCCAGCAGTTCGCGGATGCGCAGGTCGTCCGGGCCGACGCCCTCGATGGGGCTGATCGCCCCGCCGAGCACGTGGTAACGGCCCCGGAACTCCCGGGTCCGCTCGACCGCGACGACGTCCTTGGGCTCCTCCACGACGCAGATGACGGCGGGGTCGCGGCGCGGGTCCTGGCAGACCCGGCACCGCTCCTCCTGCGCCACGTTGCCGCAGACCGCGCAGAACCGGACCTTCGCCTTGACCTCGGTCAGGGCGTGCGCGAGCCGGCGGACGTCGGCCGGCTCGGCCTGGAGGATGTGGAAAGCGATCCGCTGGGCGCTCTTGGGACCGACGCCGGGCAGCCTGCCCAGTTCGTCGATGAGGTCCTGGACCACGCCTTCATACACGGATCGGGCTCTCCTTCTGCGCTTTTGCTTCTATAAGTACGTTACGTCCGCTGTGCCGGACGCTTCCCGTCGGAACGCCTCGGAACGCGTCGGACGCCTCGGAACGCCTCAGAACGGGAGACCGGGGATCCCGCCGCCGCCCAGGCCCGAGGCGAGCGGGCCGAGCTTCTGCTGCTGGAGCTGCTGCGCGGAGGCGTTGGCGTCGCGCACGGCGGCGACGACGAGGTCCGCGAGGGTCTCGGCGGTCTCCTCGGGGCTCGCAGCCTCCGGGTCCACCGCCCTCGGGTCGATGACCAGGGCCTGGAGCTCGCCGGCCCCGGTGACCGTGGCCTTCACCAGGCCGCCGCCCGCCGACCCCTCGACGGGGGTACGGGCCAGCTCCTCCTGGGCCGCGGCGAGGTCCTGCTGCATCTTCTGGGCCTGCTGGAGCAGCTGCTGCATATTGGGCTGGCCACCACCGGGGAACATGGTTCGGCTCCTGGCTGTCGACGACGACTGGTTCGGAGCCGAGCCTACGTGCTCGCCGGGCGGCGCGCCCCATGCCGCCGGAAGTCGTGCGCGGACCCGGCCGCGCTACTCGTTGGCGATCTCCTCGACGACCGTCGCCCCCAGCTCGCGGACGATCAGATCGTGGCCGCTCAGGGCGGTGTCGTCGAGGTCGGGGTCGTCCTCGGCGGGGACGTCCTCCTCGATCGGGACCGGCGGGGGCTCGGGGGCCGCGGGCCGGGCGGGCGGCGCCTGCCGGGCCTCCGGCGCGGGGGCGGCGGGGGCAGGGGCAGGGGC